>NZ_JAUBOV010000046.1:0-58902 GCF_036700405.1 Microcoleus sp. T3_D1 | reverse complement strand
TATTGTACAATACGCGAGCGGGGACGCTCGCACTACAATAAAAAAAATGCTTTTTACAAAACTGAGATGCTCCCATGCGATCGACTATTGCATTTACATAAACCAAGGTAGCTATTAATACCATTTGTTAGTTGAATGCAAAAATTAACGACATATCAAATATATGCTATTTTGTCAATTTACCGACCAACGGAAAAATAAAAAACTTCCCCTAAGCGATCGCTTTTAACCGCAGATTAACGGGGCTACAAAAAGGGCGAGTCACGCTTGGGATAGCTCCGCTTCACGCTCCTTGGATGAATTGATATTATGATAGACAAAGAACCAATGGCTAAGCATTATCATCTATGCCTCCAACTGCGAATGGTCTAAAAATTCCTCTGCGCGGTGTTCTTGTTGTTCCATTTGTTCTACAAATCTTTACAGCAGTGAGCTTAACAGGTTGGCTTTCCTTACGCAACGGACAAAAAGCGGTTAACGATGTGGCGGCTCAACTTCGTCAGGAACTAATAGCACGCATTGAAGGAGAACTCAAGCAATATATCAACAAACCTCATGATATCAATCGTGTGAATTCAGTCGCTTTTGCACTGGGCCACATGGACATGGTGAATGGCCGCAACGCTAAGCAACTTTTAACCCAAGTGCAAATCTCCCCTTTTGTTTTTTCATCCTATTGTGGCGATGCTCAAGGATATTATCTAGGTGCGACTCGTCGGGAGTCAAAAATCGCGATGACTGCGAGTAATAAAGAAACAAACTATCATTTTTATTTTTATGAAATGGATAATAGGGGCGATCGGCAAAAATTCCTAGAACAGGTAAACTCTTCTTACGATCCTCGGCAACGCCCCTGGTATCTTTCTGCTGTGAAAGCAGGGAGGCCTACTTGGAGCAATATTTTTGTGAATATTGTCAACAATGGCAAGCCTGCAATTACTGCCAGCGAACCTGTCTATGACTCAGAAGGTAAACTTTTGGGTGTCTGTGCCACTCTTGTTGTCCTCTCAGAAAATTTAAGGGAATTTCTGGGAAGTTTGTCTATTGGTAAAACAGGTAGGGCTTTTGTGATGGAGCGATCGGGTTCAATGATTTCTAGTTCCACAAAAGAGCCACTAATCAAAGGACAAGGTAAAGCTCAGAAGATGATTGACGCCGTGGAAAGTAGCGAACCATTTGTGCGGGAGACAGCTAAATATTTGCAGAAATATTTTGGTAAATTTGACAAAATTAATAAATCAGAACAGTTAGAATTTACCCTCAACAGTGAACGGCAGTTTGTTCAGTTGCTACCGCTGAATGATGGTAGAGGTATAGATTGGCTAATTGTAGTCGTCGTGCCTGAATCTGATTTTATGGAGCAAATAAATTATAATAGAAATACGACGATTATCCTTTGTCTGTTATCACTGGTAATCGCAACAGGATTAGCAATTATCACTTCACAATGGATAGCTAAACCTATTCGGCGATTGAGTCAAGCCAGTCAGGCGATCGCCAGTGGAAATTTAGAGCAAAATGTTCCCGACACTCTCGTAGAGGAATTGGTAACTTTATCAGTATCTTTTAATCAAATGAGTCACGAATTAAAGAACTCTTACCACACCCTTGAACAAAAAGTAGAAGAACGCACTCAAGAACTACGGGAAACTCAAGCCCAACTCATCCAAAGTGAGAAAATGTCATCTCTGGGGCAACTGGTAGCCGGGATTGCCCATGAAGTGAATAATCCGGCGAATTTTATTCACGGTAATTTATCTCATCTTAGCCAATATACCCAAGATTTACTAGATCTACTACAGCTTTATCAAAAGTATTATCCCCAGCCGGTATCGGAGATTCAAGCCAAGTCTGAAGATATTGAAATCGAATTTTTGAGCGAAGACTTATCAAAACTGCTCAAGTCTATGAAAGTAGGTTCTGAACGTATCCGCGATATTGTTAAATCTCTACGGAATTTTTCTCGATTGGACGAAGCAGATTTCAAAGCAGTCGATATCCATGAAGGCATTGAAAGCACCCTGATGATTCTGCAAAATCGTCTCAAGCCCCGACACACACATCCAGAGATTGAAGTGATCAAAGAGTACGGTAATCTGCCGCCGATCGAATGTTATGCAGGACAACTTAACCAGGTATTTATGAATATTCTGACAAATGCTCTGGATGCTTTAGATGAGCGAGATCGGGTGGAGAAAAAGACAATTCGGATTAGTACGAGTCTGTATAACTCAGAATTGGTCAGAATTTGTATTGCTGATAATGGGTGTGGCATCACAGAGGAAGTCCAAAAACGGCTATTTGACCCATTTTTTACAACCAAGCCCGTAGGAAAAGGTACGGGAATGGGGATGTCTATTAGTTATCAAATTGTGAGCAAAAAGCATAAAGGGAAACTTTGGTGTACATCAGAACCCGGACAAGCAACAGAGTTTTGGATCGAAATTCCCCTAAATCAAAGTGTTATTTAGTTGAGGATATTCGCGAACTGTGGCATTATCTTGCCGAACCCCATGAATCGGGTCACTTCAAAGCTGTGGAATCTTCAATTTTGATTTTTGATGGCCCGTTTGCCGATATCACCGAACCCTGGGCGCGAGATGAGGGGGAAAACCGCACAACCGCTGCAATCGGTAGAGTAGATATTAACCCTATTGCTGCAATCCCTTACTGTGCAAATTCTGCTCGATGTCCTGCATATCCTTCATATCCTCACCAGCAACTATCCCGTAAATTTCCGTGTAGATTTTTCCGTATTTAACCTTCTCTAAAGCCGACAAGATTATAAAGTCCTTGCGATCGAGTTCGGGTTTCAGGGTGACAAGAATCGATTCCAAAGTCCCATCCATTCGCCAGTCACTGGAATATTTAGCCACCTCCTTTCCCAGCCCCAGTAAGGTATGGCGCTGTAAGCAAAGCGGAGTCGAGCCATTAACTCGGAAATTGGCATCAATAGCATACAACTCTCCCTCAGAGTCTTCCAGCACGTCGAAGCCAATTACGCCGAAATAACCCTGTTGGTGAGCATATTTACCAATAGCGGCAATCATCTCAAAAAACCTACTCATGTCGGTTTCGCGGTAGTGAATTAGTCCCCCTAAATAGCTGCCCTCTGGAGTGACAAGTTGGCCGGTAGTGCCGATAAGCGTGATATTTCCCGTTTTGCTTACATAGAACTGCACGCAATAGTTCTGCACTTCATTCTTGACGAATTCCGAGACAATAATCGTATCCACCAACTTAATATCGAGATATTTCCTCACTTCCTGCAAGCAGTAGTTCAGATCGCTGGCGCTTTTGATAATATAAGTGCCTTCTCCAGAAAGTCCGTGGGATGTTTTAATTAAGTAGGGGAATTGCTCTGGTAACTGAATGCTTTCGAGATTGACTTCGTGCAGATGGTAGGTTTCGTATTTCGGACATTGCACGCCTAATTCTGCTAGGGTTGCTTTGCTGAGCAAGTGGTAGTGGATGTCGGGATGGACGGCGTGTTTTTCGGGTTTGAGATTGTCGAAGGGAAATAGAGTCAGGAGTTTGTCAAAGCGATCGCTTACGCTGAGATCCTCCAGATAAGTTGAGCAGTCTATCATCTCCATACTGCTGTTGCTGAAGCCCAAATGATCCCGCCAATAGTCAATCAGCGAGTTTGGCGGCGAATTAATCACAATTCCTGGGATGGCATCGCCTAACACAGCCAGATTTTTCCAAGGTTCCTTCTGGCCAATCTTGTCGAAAGAAGTTTTGGTGGCTTCACTGCTGCCGTCTTGAATAAAGTATTTTTTCCTGTTGGGGTAAGCAGCCCAACTGGCAGTTGCAGGATAATTTAGGATGAACGCATAATGTCCATCTGTGATGTCGGGAGCAAACAAATCGGAAAGAGAATTACCCTGAAAGTAAGGAAAGTCGTATGTTGAGTTCATAGAAACCTCCAAGTCGAGTTTGAATTGAACTGTTTTCCGGGCAAATAAGTAACTCGACATAATTAAAAGTAGGGTGGGCAATGCCCGCCCTACAAATTGAAAAACTGTTTATTGATGTCCAGCTACTTAATACCTAGGAAACAAGATATTAGTTGCGGAATTTTAACTCTCTCCAACTAGAGAGAATGCAGCCTCAATAATTTCAATGATGGACGAGTTGTTTTTTCTTAGTGAACGCAGCCACCTTGTCCATTTCTGATGTTCTATAAGCACAAGCCATGTCCGTTGAATTATGCGCCCAGCCAACCCGCCCTTGAGGGTCTATGAGGATGCACCCAGCTTCTCCTGCCACCTTAGATGCCAGAGTCTCAATTGCCATCTTCGCTGCTTCATCGGGGTGCTTGCCGGAGGCTAGAAAGTCGATCGCCGTCTTAGCCAGAACTACTGGTATAATCGACTCGCCATCGCCTGTGGTCGAGCAACCGCCCTGTTTACTGTCAGCAAACAAGCCTGAGCCGATAATGGCGCTGTCGCCGACGCGACCGGCCGGCTTATTCATAGTGCCCCCTGTTGAGGTACCGGCAACTAAGGTGCCACTACTGTCCAAAGCTACACAACCAACGGTATTGGGGCGGTCAATAACTTCTTTTTCCTCCTCCCACTCTTCCTGTTGCTCATCAGCGATTAAGTCTTCTTTTGTACACATCTCGGCTCCACTTTCTGCAGCAAACTTTTCTGCATGATCCGCTACTAAGAACATGGGTTTTTTATCCATAATCTTTCGCGCCACAGAGATGGGATGGCGCACGCCTTGAACATTTGCGAGCGCTCCCCAAGCTAATGAACCGCCTTCCATCATCGCTGCGTCTAGCTCTACTTCTCCCTGATTGTTGAGAACCGCTCCAAAACCTGCGTTAAATGTTTGGTCAGTTTCCAAAACCCGGATAGCTGCCTCAACAGCTTCTGCTGCGGAACCCCCGCTTTTGAGCACTGCCCAACCAGCTTCTGCTGCTGCGGTACAGCCTGCATTGTTGGCTGCAACCTTCTCTTCTGTGATGGTTTTTGCTCCACCGTGAACAATAATACTCAATACCATAAGTTGCCTTTTTTTTATCTTAAAATCTACTTAAAAAAATCTTACATTAATCAAGTTTTAAGTAGTTTTTTCTCCCTCATAGTTTTATAGATTAGCGGTGTTTAATTGGGGGTTCTTCTATCTTCAGAGATAATTATTTGTGTCGAGGTTTGTGTTCCTTCAGACTTAGCTCTGTACGAATTATTAATAGACATCTGACCAAAGTTATGTCAATAGTGTGAGGCAATTGGGCTGCGAGTTAGTTAAGAAAGTTGAAATATTTAGGGAGTAAAGAGGGGGTAAAATTTAAGACGATGCACTACACATTAACAGGCAAAATGGGTAAGCCTGAAGAATGAGACTTGGAGAGAAAATAAGTGCGATCGCGCTTCACACCACTCTGAGCCTTTCTGCTTACCCGCCAAAAACCCTCGCAGCGGCAACAAACTAGCCGTTTGACCCAAATTCAGCAGTAGCAGCGGCACTCCCGTGCGATCGCTAATTCGGCGGTACTGTTATTGCTGGGCGAAAATCGCTATTTTTACTGTTAACAAAAGTTGCAATCTCTTTTCATTAAAACCGCAAGTAAAAGCAGATAAACGCATAGGCAAATTACCATTAATTCAGTTAGCTTACTTTCCTGAAAGTAAGGTTGATTCTTGGTTCAGTAACTTTTGCTGCTTTCGGGATTTGGTGTTGCCAAAAATGCTGGGTTACTCCTTTCATCAGCAGGAAGCTTCCAGGAGTTAATTGAATTTCTAATTTCATTTCTTTTTGGTATTTGTGCCTGAGCATAAAACGACGAGTAGCCCCAAAACTTACAGAAGCGATCGCTGGGTTTTCACCAAGTTCTGATTCATCATCACTGTGCCAAGCTACACTATCTTTGCCGTCGCGATATAGATTAAGCAAGACGCTGTTAAACAATGTACCTGCTATTGCTTCTATTTTAGATTTGATTGTTATGAGTGTAGGTGTCCATAGATTAGGCTCCATTTTTATTTTGGAGTAAGTGTAAGATTTACCTGCATCTCCGTACCATGCGCTAAGTCGCGGTATAGCGACTTGCTTGCCAAAAAGCAGGGCCACCTCTTGCTTCCAATTAATAGTGCCGTACAATTGGGCAAATATCTGGTTGCTCTCATTGTTATTGAAGAAGTCGCGGTACATGATTATTTCGGCATCAGGCAGAGATAATTGCTGACCATGCTTCTGGCTTTCTGCTTTTGGCTCTTCCCACAATGAAAGTTGAGTATACATAAATCTGCTCGCTGATTACCTGTTACTGAAATTTATAAATATACAGTTGTTGACACAAGCACGGCCCAGCTTTACCATTAATCAGGTAAAGCTAATTTTAACATTTTAACAAGACAAGGATAATTATTTTTTGTAACCTACATAAATTTTTATGTATTCACCAACCAAATCCTGAATCGTGATTAAAGATGAGACTGGTGTCAATTAGCTATGTACTATGAATTGCTTTCAAATAATTAAATCTGTTCTTGATGAAGCTTATGACCAAATTCCAGGAGATAAAGCTAAAAAGGATGAGGTAATTAATGACGCACTAGAATACCTGCGAGGAGAATATTCTCACCTATGGCAGGAATGTAACATAGATTCTAGCGCCCCGATGTTGATGGGGTTGTCACCCCGTCAAATGAAAATGATCTCCGCCTCCAACAATGTAGCGATCGAGCTTTGGACTTTTATGATTAATCTAAATCGTGTGACCTGTCTTTGATTTTTGTGCGAGTCCCTAAAGTAGACTGACAGCGTTCCCAGTAAATTTTAGCGACGGCATCGCCCGGATTCTGACGCCAACACTCGGCAAACAGCCACCCCGCTTCAGCAAACTTCCCTTCCAAGTAATTTGCCCTCGCTTCTGCAAACAATTCCAGCGTAGCTAACTTGCCCGCTTTGATTTCTGGCCCGTCAGCATCAAACACCTCATAAACTGTTACTAATTCAGATTTTCCCTTAACTTTTACCGTATCGAGGGTGCGGATTGCGTACTGGGAGGGATTTTGTAAACGCGAGTAAGTTTCCTGGGTGATTAACAGCGACACCCCATAATTTTTCGTCAAACTTTCCACGCGAGAAGCTAAATTCACCGCATCGGAAATTACTGTGCCCTCCATACGATTTTGTCCTCCCACCGTTCCCAGCATCAAAGTTCCAGTATTAATTCCAATCCCAATCTGAATCGGCGCACAGCCAAAATTAGCGCGATTTTGATTATATTCAACGAGGCTCTGCAGCATAGCAATTCCGGCTTTCACCGCATTATTCGCCTCGCCGCTAAACAGCGCCATAATCGCATCGCCAATATATTTATCAATAAACCCGTTATTTTCATTAATAACGGGTTCCATGCGAGAAAGATAGGAATTAATAAATCGGAAATTCTCCTTCGGCGTCATAGTTTCCGAAAGCGTGGTGAAGTCGCGAATGTCGGAGAACAACACCGACATTTCTAACTGCACTTGGTCGCCCAATTCCACATCAATAATGCTTGATTTTTGTAAAAACTGGAGGAACTGATTGGGAACGAAGCGCTCGTAAGCTTGGTTGAGTAGAAACAGTTCAGCGGTAAATCTGATTCGCTCTGTTTCGGCTTTTTTACGCTCCGTGATATCTTGAAAGGCTACAATTGCATAAGCAATGTTGTCCTTTTCATCATAGATGGGAGTACCCCAAGCCTCGATCGGAATAATCTTGTTGCCTTGGTGGATTTCCATATCCTCAGCGGTGGCACTTTCGCCCCTCAACGCTCGCACAATTGGCAATTCAGCAGAGGAATATTCCCGATCTGTACCAGCTTTATACACTTGATAAACCTCGGAGATTTGTTCGCTGGTAACTTGAGGAATAACTCCTTTACCTAATAATTGAATAGCAACGCGATTACTATAATAAGGTTTGCCAGAAGCATCCAGCACTGACACCCCCACTGGAATTGCTTCTAAAAATTGAGCGAGTCTGTTCTCACTTTCGCGAACTTCTGTATAAAGCTTAGAATTTTGGATCGAGATCGCCGCCTGTCCAGATAACACTTTTAAGAGTTCCACTCTTTCAGGGGTAAAAGCTCCCGCTGTCAGATTGTTTTCTAGGTAAACAATACTAATGATTTGAGATTGATTAATCAGCGGCACACATAAAATTGATTTGGGCTGATGCTTTTGGATGTAGGGGTCGTTGGTAAATTGTCTCTCTCGGACAGCATCATCTAGTACCACGCTTTCTTGAGTGCGAGCCACATAATTGACAATTGCGGAGGAAAGTTCCTGACAATTTTCAACTGAGATTGACTGCAACACGGTAACTTTTTCAGAATTTATTGTCCCTTCAGCTTCAATTAACAGTTTTCCCTGAGTTGACAAAATCAGGTATCCTCTTTGCGCCCCTGCATTTTCCATCAAAATTTTCATCAAACTAGACAGTAACTTATGTAGCAATATTTCGCCGGAAATCGCATGAGAAGCTTTCATTACTGTGGTGATATCTAAGTTATTAGCCCAACCAGTGGCCGTCACTGTTGCGGTATTTTTAGTTTTTTTATTTCCTGGTTGAATTGGTATCAATAACTGGGGATATCGCGTTTCTAAATCTTTTACCTTAGCAGTGGCTCCCCATTGGATATAACAATAATACGCCTCAATCATGTAGAGTTGGGCAAATTTTTCTTTATCCCAGTTTAAATAAAATTTTGCTGCGAGTTCATTAGCTAGGGCTTCATCGTTGAGAAATTGATTTTGTTTAGCTCCAGCAATGGCGCGATCGTACATTTCAATCGCCTCAGCTTTATTACCCAAAACCCGTTGCCTTTCTGCTTCAACTAAATACCATTTATGCAGATAATTCATCGGAGCATTTTGCGCCCACTCTTCGAGCGTGGTTTGATCCATTTCCACTAAGCCAAGAAGTTCAGTTTGCTCAATTACTGGCTGTGTGGGGAAAAGTCCCAAGTGCGTCAGAGCTGCATAGAAATGGAAAATGGGAACAAGAACTAATCCCGATACTGCCATTAAATACTGTTTGGCTTGAGCAATGTGAGCTAGGGCAGCCGTGTAATTACCATAGCAGTAAGCAAGCTGCAGTTTGTAGATATAGGCAGTAGCGATCGCCGTGAATTCATTAACCTCATGGTGTTTAGGAATCATCACCGTTTCATCGTAGGCAGAGCCGATTAAGCAATCCGACAGAATCCCGTCTTCCCTCAAGTTCAACACCATCTGCTGCTTCATATCTAAATAAACCTGAGCAGAATATTGCTTTACCTGCGCCATGACAGCACTGTAAGCTGCTATTTCGGGTTCCCAGGTATCCAGTTCTACCCCACTGAAAAAGTTGGTATGAAAGTAAAAGCCTATGTTGTTGCCAGCGTATAGAAAGTCGCCAGTTTCCATGCTAGCCGTATAGCCCTCTTTCAGCGTTGATATCGCTGCTCTCATAGCTTCCTGATGATGCTGAATCATAGCCCCAAACAGAAGTAAAATGACGGGCTTGAATTCCCGCATATTAAAGTGTTCAAGCAATGAGAGTGCTAATTTGCCAAAGGCATAGCCAGTTTTTACTTGTTTCAAAAAACTACACAACACTGTACCGTGAATTCCATACCCCTCGCTTGATGCCGGTGCATTCCCAAAAGAGAACGATAAACTCACCATTGTTGAGCTAAGCAGTGGTAGTAATTCTGGCAGTCCCTGGTAAATGGGTGCAATCAACATTCCTAACAGTTGCATAGTTGCCTGAGTATGAAGATCGGTCATCACAGGCAGGTTAATCAATTCTTCTACCCTTCTTCCCTGGAGTTGGCTGGCAAGGGTTTGTAGCGCTTTGCCAATCAAGGCTTCGTCAGCTTCGGTAGGGAGTTCAACTCCTAATTGTTCTAGTGCCTTTCTGCCAACTGCGATCGCCTCCAACATCTTGCCTTGTGCTGTCTGGGCGGCGATTAAAATTTCGTAAATTTTAACTTTATCTAAAATTGTCTGAGCTTTTTGCAATACCTGTGCAGCCATCTGTTCCATACCCTCAAAATCAGCATTCAAATAGGCAGCTTCGGTAGCAGCAACATAAAGATTCAGCGTCAATTTATACTGACTTTCCCAGCAGTTAGCCCTCAGTAGCTCAATCCCTGTTTGCAGATAGATATTTGCGGCTGCGTAGGCGGTAGAATTTCTAGCCTTACGTCCAGCTTCTAAGTTGAGTTTGGCTAAGGCTTCTCGTTCGCTTAATTGATTGATTAACTCAATTCCTTGATTCAAATGCCCCACTATATCAAAAAGTTTTTCTTCTATTTCTATGTCCGAATATTTGGGTAGCAGTAACTGTCCTATTTTGAGATGAGTAGCTTGTTTTTGGTTTTCGGGAATCAATGAGTAAGCCGCTTGCTGGACGCGATCGTGCAGGAAGCGATAAGTTGGATTGGTAATAGACTCAGTATTGGATTGATCGTCTGTGGGAATGAAGCATTTATAGCCTTCTGTAATGGGTAAAATGAGTCCTTCTTGCAAGGCTTTCCATAGTGCGGATGCTGTTTGTTCTCGTAATTCTTCGTTGACTATTGCCAATGTATCTAAATCAAACTGCGCCCCAATGCAGGCGGCAAGTTTGAGAACCTCCTGAGTAATGGCCGGCAACTTCTGCAATTGCACCGCCATAAACTCCACCACATCCGAGGCGTGGGTAAGTCTAGCTTGAGCAATATCGCACTGCCAATGCCCTACATCCCAGTCAAAGATAATTTGACCATCTTCATACAAGGCCTTGAGGAATTGAGTAGAGAAAAAGGGATTACCTTTGGTTTTTTGATAAACCAATTCTGTCAAGGGCCCGGCCAAAGATAAATTACAAATCAGCGTATCTGCTACCAACTGATTGATATCTCTTTGGCTCAACGGTTCCAGCGTAATAGTATTCACCACTGCCCCAGACTTCACAATCTCATCCACCGTCAACATAAACGGATGAGCCGGTGACACCTCATTATCCCGATAAGCACCTAACACTAACAGATGCCCCCTATCCTCCATTAACACTTGTAGCAATTTCAGCGATGCTGAATCTGCCCACTGCAAATCGTCCAGAAACATCACTAAGGGATGTTCTGCTTGGGTAAATACTTGCACAAACTTTTGCATCAGCAAATTAAAGCGATTTTGGGCGGCAGTCCCCGACAGTTCTAGTGCAGGACTTTGAGCGCCAATGATGTGTTCTAATTCAGGAATTACGTCAATCAAAACTTGCCCACTCTCGCCTAATGCGGTGAGAATCTTGGTTTTCCATGTTTGTAAGTGAGCGTCACTTTCTGATAATAATTGCCCCATCAATTCCCGGAATGCTTGCACAAATGCTGAGAAAGGAATATTGCGTTGAAATTGGTCGTATTTGCCTTTGATAAAATAGCCACGCTGTCGGGCTATCGGCTTATGGACTTCGTTCACGACTGCTGTTTTACCAATGCCCGATAAGCCAGCTACTAGCATCATTTCGGCGCTACCTGTACTGACTCGTTCAAAGGCTGATAATAGATTAAAAACTTCAGTTTCCCTGCCGTATAACTTTTCGGGAATCAGGAAACGGTCGGTAATATCCCGCGTTTCCAAGGTAAACGTCTCAATATTACCTGTTGCTTGTAATTGAAAAAGACAAGTTTCTAAATCATGCTTGATTCCCAAGGAACTTTGATAGCGGTTTTCTGCATTCTTCGCCATCAGTTTACTGACAATTTGAGACACAATTAGGGGAATTTCGGGCTCGATTTCGTGCGGAGGAACTGGTTGTCTGGCAATATGGCAGTGAACTAGCTCTAAAGCATCTTTTGTCTCAAAAGGCAATTTTCCTGTCAGCAATTCGTAGAAGGTGACGCCGAGGGAGTAAAAGTCAGTGCGGTAATCGATAGAGCGATTCATCCTACCAGTTTGTTCTGGCGAGATATAAGCAAGGGTTCCTTCCAGAATGCCGGGGTTTTTCAGGGTTGGCGTTTCTCGCGTTAACTGAGTAGAAATACCAAAGTCGATAATTTTTAACTCTCCCGTTTCCGGGTTGTAAACAATATTTGAGGGGTTAATATCTTTGTGGATGATGTTGGCGCTGTGAATTTGCCCTAAAATTTCAGTTGTGGCGATCGCAATTTTAAAAAATTCCTCCAGAGTAAACTTTCGCTGCTGCATCCAAATTGTCAAGGATTCTCCGCCAAAGTCCTCCACAAACATCACGAGGCTGTTTTGGTATTTTTGCAAGTCATAAACCCGCACGACTCCCGCCTCTTTCAACTCTTGGGTGATGCGGTATTCGGTGCGGTAGCGCACCAATTCTTGAGGTGTGGGGTAGCTTTCTTTGAGAAGTTTGAGGATAATTGGCTCTTTATCTGCTTCCCGAATGGCCCGGTAAACCAGAGAGTTGGCGCTTTCATAGAGAAGTGTCTGGACGGCAACGCCTGGAATCGAGAGCATATTGGTTTTTTTTGCTAAAAATTAAAGCTAACTCAAAACGCACCAACTTTCTGTATAGAATAGCGCGTTAGAAAGGACAAAATGGGGTTTGTTAACAAATGTTGAGTTTTTGGGTAACAGCCTGCAAATACTTTGTGGTAGCCCCGATCGCGATCGCCTAGTTTGTAGAGTGTCTCAACAGTCGATCGCACTTTTGCTGTGATTTTCAGGAATAGCAACCACTTAATGTAAATTGTGTAGCCTGTCTTTGATTTTTGTGCGAGTCAACAATGCAGACTCACAGCGTTCCCAGTACATTTTAGCAACGCGATCGCCCTGATTCTGACGCCAACACTCTTCAAAAAGCCGCGCCGCTTCAAATAACTTCCCTCCTGAGTAAAGTGTCCTAGCTTCTGCAAACAATTCCAGCGTAACTAACTTGGCCTGTTTAATTTCTGGTGGATCTGCATCAAACACCTCATAAATCGTCACAGCTTCGGATTTTCCCTTGACTTTGACCGTATCGAGAGTGCGGATTGCATACTGGGTTGGATTTTTTAGGCGCGCATAAGTTGGCTGGGTAATTAATAACGACACCCCATAATTTTTCGTCAAACTTTCTACGCGAGAAGCTAAATTCACCCCATCGCTGATTACCGTCCCGTCCATGCGATTTGGTCCTCCCACAGTTCCCAGCATCAAAGAACCCGTATTAATCCCAATCCCAATCTGAATAGGTGAATAGCCCGAATTAGCGCGAATTTGATTGTATTCAACGAGACGGTGCAGCATAGCAATTCCCGCTTTCACCGCATTATCCGCCTCACCGCTAAATAGCGCCATAATCGCATCGCCAATATATTTGTCGATAAACCCCTTATTTTCATTAATAACGGGTTCCATGCGAGAAAGATAAGAATTGATAAATTTGAAATTCTCCTCCGGCGTCATAGTTTCCGAAAGCGTCGTGAAGTCGCGAATGTCGGAAAACAACACCGACATTTCTAACTGCACTTGGTCGCCCAATTCCACATCAATAATGCTTGATTTTCCTAAAAACTGGAGGAATTGATGGGGGATGAAGCGCTCGTAAGCTTTGTTGAGTTGAGCCAGCCTGCTTTCATTTTCGCGTACTTCTGTATAAAGCTTAGAATTTTGAATTGAGATCGCCGCTTGTCCAGATAAAACTTTTAATATTTCCACTCTTTCAGGGGTAAAAGCTCCCGCTGTCAGATTATTTTCTAAGTAAACAATACTAATGATTTGAGATTGGTTAATGAGCGGCACACATAAAATTGATTTGGGCTGATGCTTTCGGATGTGGGCGTCGTTGGTAAATTGTCCCGATCTGGCAGCATCATCTAGTACCACGCTTTCTTGAGTGCGACTCACATAATTGACAATCGCGGTAGAAAGTTCTTGACAAGTTTCAACGGGGATTGACTGCAACACGGTGACGAGTTCGTCATCGATTGTCCCTTCAGCTTCAATGAACAGTTGTCCTTGGCTTAACAAAATTAGATAGCCTCGTTGCGCCCCTGCATTTTCCATCAAAATTTTCATCAAGCTAGACAGTAGCTTATCTAGCATAATTTCTCCAGAAATCGCCTGAGAAGCCTTCATGACTGCGGCGATATCTAGGTGATTCCCCGAACCAGTCGTTGTCATTGCTACGGTAGTTTTAGTGTTGTTCCTTCCCGGTTGAGTTACCGCGAATAAGTGGGGATATCGCGTTTCCAAATCCGTTACCTTAGCAGTGGCTCCCCATTCAACATAACAATAATACGCCTCAAATAGGTAGGCTTGAGCAACTTTTGTTTTGCCCCATTCCTCATAGAATTTGGCTGCTAGTTCGTTGGCTAGGGCTTCGTCATTAACATATTTGTTTTCTTTGGCTCCAGAAATAGCGCGATCGTACATTTCAATCCCCTCGGCTTTATGGCCCAACACCCGTTGCCGTTCTGCTTCCACTAAATACCATTTATGCAGATAATTCATCGGAGCATTTTGCGCCCACTGTTGCAGCGTGCTTTGATGGGTTTCCACTAAGGCAATAATTTCAGTTTGCTGGGTTTCTGGCTGTGCCCGAAAAAGTGCCAGGTGCGTCAGGGCGGCATAAAAATGAAAAATTGGAACAAAAGCCGATCCAGATACTCCCATCAAATACTGTTTGACTTGGGAAATATGGTCTAGGGCAGCCGTGTAATTGCCATAGCAGTAAGCAAGCAGCAGTTTGAAGATGCAGGCACAGGCGATCGCCGTGAATTCATTATCCTGATAGTGCTTGGGAATCATCACCGTTTCATCGTAGGCAGAGCCTATTAACAAATCCGGTCGAATACTGGTTTCCCTCAAGTTTTGCACCGTCTGCTGAATCATATCCAAATAAATCCGCGCAGAATATTGTTTCAACTGCGCCATTACCGCCCTATAACTTGCTATTTCTGGTTCCCAAGTGTCTAGTTCTACACCAGCGAATAAATGCGTATAAAAGCAAATATATATGTTGTAGCCAGCGTCTACGAAGTCGCCCGTTTCCATGCCTAACCTATAGCCATCTTTCAGCGTCGGTATCGTTGCCAAAAGAGATTCTTGGCGATGCTGAATCCAACCACCAAACAAAAGTAGAACTGTGGACTTGAATTCGGGTACATTCAACCTATCCAGCAATGAAAGTGCCAATTGCCCAAAGCTATAGCCCGTTTCCACCTCTTGTAAAAAGGCACACAACACCATCCCGTGCATCGCATAACCCACCGTCGATGCGGGCGCATTTCCAAAGGAGAGCGATAAACTCACCATCGTCGAGCTCAGCAGGGGCAGCAAACCGGGCATTCCCTGGAAAATGGGTGGAAACAACATACCAGACAGTTGCATAGCTGCCTGAGTCTGTGGATTTGTCATCACAGGTAGGTCAACCAATTCCTCAATCTTTCTGCCACCGAGGAGGCCCGCAAGGGCTTGTAGCGCTTTGCCAATCGAGGCTTCGTCAGGTTCGGCAGGGAGTTCAATCCCCAATTGTAAGAGTGCCTCTCTTGCTACTGCGATCGTTTCTAAAACCTTGCTCTGGGCTGTCTGAGCGGCTATTTGAATTTCGTAAATTTTAACTCGATCTAAAATCGTCTGAGCTTCTTGCAAAACCAGTGCGGCCATCTGTTCCATACCATCAAAATCCCCATTCAAATAGGCAATTTCAGCAGCAGCAACATATAGATTTAGTGTCAATTCATATTGAGTTTGCCAGCAGTTGACTGTCAGTAGCTCAATTCCCTTTTGTAGATAGATATTTGCCGCAGCGTATGCGGTAGAATTTCTAGCCTTACGTCCAGCTTCTAAGTTTAGTTGGGCTAAGGCTGAGCGTTCACTTAATTGATTGATTAACTCAATTCCTGGATTTAAATGCCCCACAATATCAAAGAGTTTTTCTTCTGTTTCTATCTCAGAAGAACTTTGTAGCAGTAACTGTCCTATTTTGAGATGAGTGGCTTGTTTTTGGTCGTCAGGAATCAATGAATAAGCCGCTTGCTGGACGCGATCGTGCAGGAACTTATAAGTGGGATTAGCAACAGACTGATTGGGGGATTGAGCATCGGCTTTAATGAAGTTATAGCCTTCGGAAATCACTAAAATGAGTCCTTCTTGCAAGGCTTTCCACAGCGCTAATTCCGTTTGTTCTGGTAATTCTTCGCTGACTATTGCCACTGTCTCTAAATCAAACTGCGCCCCAATGCAAGCCGCCAACTTGAGAACATCCTGAGTTTCTTTCGGCAACTTCTGCAATTGCGCCGCCATAAACTCCACCACATCCGAGGCGTCGGCAAATTTAACTTGATTAATATCGCACTGCCACCCCCCTTGTACCCCCCTCTGTCCCCCCTTGGTAAGGGGGGATGAAAGGGGGGTGGGGGATTGAGGGGGGTTAAAAATAATTTGACCATCTTCATACAAGGCTTTGAGGAATTGAGTCGAGAAAAAGGGATTTCCTTGAGTTTTTTGATAAACTAATTCTGTCAAAGGTTGAGCAAAAGATAAATCGCAAATCAGCGTATCTGCTACCAACTGATTTAGATATGCTAAACTCAACGGTTGCAGGGTAATCGTATTCACCACTGCCCCAGACTTCACAATCTCATCCACAGTCAACATAAACGGATGAGCCGGTGATACCTCATTATCCCGATAAGCACCCAATACTAACAGATGCCCTGTATCCTGCATTAACACTTGTAGCAATTTCAGCGATGCTGAATCTGCCCACTGCAAATCGTCCAGAAACATCACTAAGGGATGTTCTGCTTGGGTAAATACTTGCACAAATTTCTGCATCAGCAGATTGAAGCGATTTTGGGCGGCACTCCCCGACAATTCTAGTGCAGGACTTTGAGGGCCAATGATGTGTTCTAATTCAGGAATTACGTCAATCAAGACTTGACCACTCTCGCCTACTGCGGTGAGAATCATGGTTTTCCATCTGTGTAACTGAGCGTCACTTTCTGATAATAATTGTCCCATCAATTCCCGAAATGCTTGCACAAATGCACTAAAGGGAATATTGCGTTGAAATTGGTCGTATTTGCCTTTGATAAAATAGCCACCCTGTCGGGCGATCGGCTTATGGACTTCATTCACTACTGCGGTTTTACCAATCCCAGAAAAGCCAGCTACTAGCATCAGTTCGGCACTAGCATTACGAACTCTTTCAAAGGCAGCTAATAGATTATCAACTTCAGTTTCTCTGCCGTATAACTTTTCGGGAATCAGGAAATGGTCTGTAAGATCCAGCGTGCCCAAGTCAAATTCTTCTATGCTATCGGTTTCTTGTAATTGAACCAGACAGATTTCTAAATCCTGCTTGAGACCCAATGCAGTTTGATAGCGATTTTCCGCATTTTTTGCCATCAATTTGCTGACAATTTGCGAGACAATTAGGGGAATTTCTGGCTTGATTTGGTGCGCGGGAACTGGTTGTCTGGCAATGTGGCAGTGAACTAGCTCTAAAGCGTCTTCTGTCTCAAAAGGCAGTTTTCCTGTCAGCAATTCGTAGAAGGTGACGCCGAGGGAGTAAAAGTCAGTGCGGTAATCGATAGAGCGATTCATCCTACCAGTTTGTTCTGGCGAGATGTAAGCGAGGGTTCCTTCTAAAATGTTGGGGTTTTTCAGGGTTGGCATTTCTCGCGTTAGCTGAGTGGAAATGCCAAAGTCGATAATTTTGAGCTGTCCAGTCGCTGGATTGAATACTATATTAGAAGGGTTAATATCCTTGTGGATAATATTGGCGCTGTGAATTTGCCCTAAAGTTTCAGTGGCAGCGATCGCAATTTGCAGAAATTCCTTGAGGCTAAACTTTCGCTGCTGCATCCATATTTTCAAGGATTCCCCGCCAAAGTCCTCCACAAAAATCACGAGGCTGTTTTGGTATTTTTGCAAGTCATAAACTTGCACGACTCCCGCCTCTTTCAGCTCTCGCGTGATGCGGTATTCGGTGCGGTAGCGTAGCAATTCTTGAGGTGTGGGGTAGCTTTCTTTGAGCAGTTTGAGGATGAGCGGTTGGTAATCCGCTTCCCGAATCGCCCGGTACACCAGAGAGTTGGCACTTTCGTAAAGCAGCTTCTGGACGGCAATGCCTGGAATGGAGAGCATATTTATTTTTCTTGTAAAAATTAAAGCTAACTCAAAACGCACCGGGTTCGTTGTGTCGAGAATAGCGCTTTAGAAAGGAACAAATTATGTTTTTATAACACAATCTTAATTTTTCGGCAGCGAAGTGGCTTTCAGGTGGTCTGGCAGAGTAAGGGTAAGGAGTTATCATGCGACGTACCTAAGCCTTGTTAATTCTCAACTCCATGAATTGTCACCGTTTCTGTTATCCAAACATCGTTAAAAATTTTCCCACCCCCAGCGCTAAGCAAAACTTTAAATGTATATATTGTCACAGGCAGTTTGTTTAAAACCCCAGACATCCAAGAATTTCAGAAGAAACAAAAAAATTGAGAGATCAGCTTTTATTAGAAAAAATATCTTGAGTGGCGATTGTCAAATTCACGAGGGTGTCCCCCCGCTGGTTCCAATACTATGTGTTTTTCAACAATTAGCATCAGCCCCCCGGAAAGTTCAAGTAAAGTCAAAAAATCAAGGCAAGCTAACGATCCAACGTGATGAAATGTAGTCGTTTGTAGGCAATAAGGCTAACACGCAGTGGAAAGAGCTGGCAATTGATGCCTTAACCAAAGAAATTCTAGGGGTGTATATAGGAAGTCGAGTTGAAATGTGTGCTAAAGGTTTTTGCGATTCCCTCCCAGCAGTTGACAGACAATGTGCCGTGTATTATACAGATTTTTTGGGAGGTTCAAAAAAAATCTTCCCCAGCGACACAAATCTCTGGGGAAAGATACTGGCAAAACTTCGGATATCGAAAGATTCAATAACACCTTTCAGCAAAGGATATCTCGTTTGATAAGAAAGACTTTGTTTTCATCTATCTCTAAATATCTCCAATCATGTGGGTGCCTTCTGGTATTTTATCCATGATTACAACGCTTATTTACCCCTAAAAATGTTGAGGATTTTTCGTTGCTATGCAGGAGTACCAGACTTTGTTCTCATGACTTTGGAGAGTCATTTATCTACTTCCCCTTACCCTTCCCGGCTACAAACTCCCGCAGCCGGAGTAAACTAGCCGTTTGCCCCAAATTCAGCGGCAGCAGCGACACTCCCTCCAACCGAGACTGCACCCAACCATCGCCCCAATACCACTCGTGAAATCCGTCAATTCCCTGACTCAATAACAGCCGCAGACAATTGTGCTCAACAATATCAACGTGATGCTGAACTGCCACGGGGCCCAGCCAACTTGTAAAGGTCAAACCTTGAGCAAATTCTTCCGGCAAACCGCTAGACAACTGCTGCGGCCACAGCCACTGCTGCAATTGACTCGGACGCAACAAGCTGTCTCTAATCGCTGTTTCGGAAGCTTCAAGCTCAATCCGCAGGTTGCTTTGTTGAAAATTACCTAGCATAAGAATTTTAGATATAACTGCAAGTAACTTTAATGTAACTTATTGGACTGGTTCTAAGTAAAATGTTGCACCATTCGGGTAAAGTAGGGGCGGGTTCACCAACCATCTCTAACTCTCACCAACAATTAAAATAAACCCGCCCCACCCCACTAAAAACCCCCAATTGACATTGGTGCAACATCTCAGTTCTCACCGAGTATCCCGATCGAACATCATATCAAGTCCGGTTGATTAACCGCGATCGGCGAGGTCGGGGCGGGTTTACGAGATTATTAGTTTTAGGCACTGATGGTTGGCGAACCCGCCCCTACAGTGGTTTGACGGAGGGTGCAAAATGTTCGATCGCACATCACCGTCCATCCACCTTCATCTACACTAAAAAATTTAAGATATTCGATCGCACCTACTGCCCGAAACCCGATTTTCGTATCGAACTGTTAAGCTCTGTTTCATTTCATTGAAATCTCCCCTGCTTCACGCCACAGCATCCCAAGTCCGTGATACCATCACACCTGAGTAATGCCTATAGAAAAAAACTGGAGAGAAAAGCTTTGACACTAAGGGTTGCAGTAGTAGGTTCAGGCCCTGCGGGTTCTTCCGCCGCCGAAACACTGGTAAAAGCAGGCATCGAAACATACCTATTCGAGCGTAAATTAGACAACGCCAAACCCTGCGGTGGGGCGATTCCCCTGTGCATGGTCAGCGAATTTGACTTGCCGCAAAGTATTATTGACCGCCAAGTCAGAAAAATGAAAATGATCTCCCCCTCCAACGTGGAGGTGGACATCAATATTGAAAACGCACACGAATACATCGGTATGTGCCGCCGCGAAGTGCTCGACGGCTTCCTGCGCGATCGCGCCGCTTCGTTGGGTGCAAAGCTGATTAACGGCACCGTTCACACATTAGACATTCCTTCAAACAACACCGACCCCTACACCTTGCATTATGCCGACCACTCCGACGGCAGCGCAATGGGAATTCAGAAAACTCTGAAGGTGGATTTGGTAATTGGGGCTGACGGTGCTAACTCCCGCGTAGCAAAGGCGATCGACGCTGGCGACTACAATTATGCGATCGCCTTCCAAGAACGCATCCGCCTGCCGGAAGATAAAATGGCTTACTACCACGACTTAGCCGAAATGTACGTCGGCGATGACGTATCTACCGACTTCTACGCTTGGGTGTTCCCCAAATACGACCACGTAGCCGTCGGCACCGGCACGATGAAAGTCAATCAAGCCAGCATCAAAAAGCTGCAAGCAGGCATCCGCGCCCGCGCTGCCAAAAAATTGATGGGCGGTGAGATTATTAAAGTGGAAGCTCACCCTATCCCGGAACATCCGCGTCCCCGCCGGGTTGTCGGTCGAGTTGCTCTCGTAGGCGACGCCGCAGGTTACGTTACCAAGTCTTCCGGCGAAGGTATCTATTTTGCCGCCAAGTCTGGCCGGATGTGCGCCGAAACTATTGTGGAGATTTCCAATAAAGGCGCGCGCATTCCGACTGAAGAGGAAATCAAGCTTTACCTGAAGCGGTGGGATAAAGCCTACGGCATTACTTACAAAGTTCTCGACATTTTGCAGCGCGTGTTTTACCGTTCCGACGCTACCCGCGAAGCTTTTGTGGAAATGTGTGCCGATCGCGATGTGCAGAAACTCACATTCGATAGCTACTTGTATAAGACAGTAGTACCAGCCAATCCTTTCATACAGATGAAGATTACTGCGAAAACCATTGGTAGCTTGTTGCGCGGCAATGCTTTAGCGCCTTAATTGCCGGCTGGAGAACTTCCCCCAGCTCCCCGACTTTTTGGAGAAGTCGGGGAACTCAAATTTTATCGCACATTGTATAAAAAAGCGCGATTGGTTAAAAAGCCGATCGCGCTTTTTTAGATATACTCTTAGTCTGCGGAGGCAGACTTTGTGTGTGTAGTAGCGGTTTCAACCGCCGAGTAACAGCAAACCGATGATTAATTCAAGTTCAACTGCACTAAAGTATCGGGGGCGAGGAAGTGGGAAATGTGATAAGCCCGCTCTTCTGTTTTTAGCAGGATTTTTTCGTAGAGGTAGCGGGTAGCTCGATCGCCCAAACTTTCTGCTTGTCCTGCTTGACGGCGCAGCAAACCAAGGATAGCTTGCTCCGCAATTAAATCGTGTTCTAGCATTTGGCGGCAGGAATATACGCCGTCGGCTTCCGGCTCAAAACAGCACAACTCGGCTAACTTGCTAAAGGTAGCTGCGGGTATGCCGCCCAACCCGTTTAACCGTTCGCCCAACTCGTGGACGCTATCTTGAGCTTCTCCGTAGCTTTCTTCAAAGAATTTGTGCAAGGAGTAAAATTCTGCCCCTTCCACCACAAAATGATGTTTTTGATATTGCAGGTATAGAGCCTGGAAACTGGCCAGCAGCGCGTTCATTCCTTCACAAATCGGTGCTGTGACGGAATGTTCCAGTAGAACTGGGTTTTCGGCTATGTGGCCAAACGGTCTTAATGCACTCTGAGTCTGGGCCATGTGTGTTCTCCTCTCAATAGGCAGTTTTGTTGCCAATAAAGTCAGTCTAGCACCGTAAATTTACCAGTCAAGCAGAGTCTGCCTCAATAGTAGAAGATTTTGTAGAGTAGGAAAATTTTTTTGTAAACCTATTGAGAATTATTAGCAGTTGGGTTATGCTTAAAAAGATTCTCGTTCTGAACGCTTCCTGAAAATGGGGCGAACCTTCAGAAGGCAGAAGGCAGAAGGCAGAAGGCAAAAGGCAGAATTTTTCAGGAAGGGCTTTTGATAATCCTGGAGGTTCTGCTCAAATCTGGCTTTTAACTTCTACCCGCTACCAGTCAGGGTAAAAATAAATGCAAATTATTACTGTTGTTAAAAAATGAATCCAGCAGATCCAGAATTAGAAGTTTGTGACATTGTGCAAGTGAGTTGGCTAGATAGGTGGCAAGTTTACAAACGCTTGCAAGAGCTAGAAATTCCCTGCTGGTGTGCGGTAGACCAACCTTTGCGGGCAAAAGTCAACACTGTTAAACAAGCGGCTCAGTTAATGAGCGTGTTGAGGCAAGTCAGTGCCCCTCGATGCGAACTGGTGCAGTGGCTGGAATGCTGCTGGCAAATTGGGTAAAGGAAGAAGGAAGTTCGGCAACGAGCAATGTAGAAGATGTAACGGATGTAACGGATTTAAAGGAGTCATAACAATGTATAAATCTGGCAAGCAAGTTTCCGAATTCAGTTTAGAAGGAGAAATCCTCGGCATGATTGTTGAAGATGGCTGCAAACTTAAATATTTGCGAATTAGCAACGATCGGGGAATAGAATATCTTGTTAAACTTTGCAAGGAATTGCGGTCATTTCTGTTACCTGTTTTGACGCCGGGGTTGAAAGTTCAAGTTGTAGGTGAGAGAGAACTCAACTTGAAAAACGGTAAAATAAAACTTAAAGCTCGCAGCCTCAAGCTGGCTCAAGGCCAAAATGCTCGATCGCACGAACACCTTGACTCCACCAATCTGCCTGTTGCAGTATTGACATCGGACGATCGCGCGATCGCTAAAACCGAAGTCACATCTCCCACAGCAGCTCAAACTGTAAAAGCTACGGCAAAAACCCAAACCAAAATATTAGTATGTCAAAAATCAGACTGCCTGAAGCGGGGCGCTGGAGGAGTCTGTAAAGCTTTAGAAAATGCTTTGAATGCGCGCGGTTTAGAAGACAAAGTGACAGTACAGGGAACCGGATGTCTCAAACAGTGTAAAGCAGGCCCAAATATAGTTGTGATGCCGGACAAAACTCGCTACAGCCGCATTGCACCGGCAGAAGTTCCAGCAATCATTGACAAACATTGTGCAGTTGTTAAAGCTTAGGCGATCGCCCGGATACCGAAACAGTGCGTTAGAGATCGGGAAAAATTATTTAAATAGAGCTCTGGGCGAAAAACTCACATCTGTAGGGCGATCGCAGGCGCATCTTACGCCTTAATTTTAGTTCGGGTTGTAGTTCGATCGCGCCACTCAATGCAGAGGTTATTGTCGCAAAAAAACGGAAAAATGCCAAAAACTATCACTGAGGGGCTTCCTTCTGTAGAATCTCTAAGGATAGACTGTATCTGAGACCCTGTGAGTATTGGGATAAAAAGCCATGTCAGAAGCTGATCTTCGAGCCCATCAGCACCAACCGCACCCTGCTGTTCCATCCGATACCGAACCATTTCAGTCAGATTTTGCTGCTACTGGGGGTTTTGAGCCGATAGCCCCCGATGCGACAGACACTCCCGCAACGGTTCCCCAACAGCCAGAAGAAGACTGGCAAACAGTAGATTTTCCCAACGCCATCAGCGTAGATGCAATTCCCACAACACCGGAAACAAAAAATTCGCAATCTCCGACACAGCCGACTGAGGCGGGCTCGCCCCCGATGTCAGAGAATCTAAAAAATCTGCTTGGGAATGCCGAACAGGCCAAGGGCAAAGGATCGACCCCAGTCACCCTTATGCAAGCGCTGCACGAATGCAACCGCGACCTTTTACAGCGCATCGCGCAGCTAGAAACAGCTCTGGAAGAGTCCCAAAAAACCTTGCAGAATCGCGAAACTTTGCTAGAACAGCGGACTGCAGAACTCGAAAATACTCAAGAACAATTGACGCGGCTGTTTGGCAAAGTGGAAGTTTCCCATCAAACCCTCCAAAGTCAAGAAATTTTAGTCGAAAGTTTAAGAAGTCAGTTGGCAACCAGCCAAGTCAGGCTAGCGACTGTTGAGCGAGAATGTGCGTCTACTGTGCAGCGCTACAACGAACAGTTACACCAGTTAGTAGCGACAGAAAATATTTGCAGGGAATTGCGAGCCCGCTTGCAGCGCCAGCAGCGCCACACTCTGCAATTCAAAGCTGCCTTGGAAAGAAGTTTGGACAGGCCGCAGGTAAAGTCGCCGAGGATCGAGCAGCCTGACAATAATCTGGAAACCGCCAGCGCACAATTAGAATCTTTGCTCACGGCGGTCAAAAGCTCTCAGATGCCGGTGCCGCCAGCCTTCAACGCTTCCCCTGTCCAACCTTGGTCGGAACCAGAAGGGCTTCTAGAGGTAGCCGCTGCTACCGAGGCGATCGAGCCTGAATCCCCAGCCCCTCTAGAACTCAACAAATTAGCCGAAGTGTCCGGCATTCAATTGCACAAGAGCGAAACCAACCAGCCTGATGAGCCGGCAACTGACTCGGCAGAACCGGTTGCGGAACCTGAACTGCCGATGGCTGAGTCTGAACCCGCCGAAACTGCTACCAAAGTGGAGGCTCAAGAATTGGCTAGGGCTTTTCAAATTTTGAACTCTGTGGAAACCTTTGGCATTCAAGAAGTGCGATCGAGTGTGGCAAAACCTACAGCAGTCGCCCAACCAGACTGGCTGAGCTTGATTGCCAGTCCGCTGCGGGCTTCTAAAAAACGTCGATCGTTAGCTGAAATTGAATTGCCGAGTTTTCGATAGCGAACTGATATCATTTCGGGTTACACCGGAAGGATGTTGACGGTTGACGGTTGACAGTCAACAGTGAACAGTCAACAGTGAACAGTCAACACTCAACAGTCAACAGTCAACAGTGAACAGTCAACACTCAACAGTGAACAGTGAACAGTGAACAGTCAACAGTGAACAGTGAACTCGAATTTACTATTCCGATGCTAACGGATTGGATATGAGAGTTGCTAGTTTTGAGTTAAAAGTCAAAACTCAACACTCTTTTCTCCCCTTTCCCATGCCATAGGTGAGAGCATAGCTGGTAGCCAACAGCCACAGCCAAACAGCCGGATACCGGGGCTCCAACCAAGGTTGTACCCTGCGGGCGAAGCTGGGAAGCCATCCGAACAACAAACTGGCCAAAGCCAGCAGAGTAAAATTCAAGTAACTTCCCAGCCAGCGCCAAATATCCCCCAAGGTGACAAAATCTAAAATCCACAAGAGGAGAGAAGGGTTTTTTCCGGCTGCTTCGAGCGCCAGTCGATTGAAAGTTAGCCAGTCGGTTCTGTCTTTAATAAAAGTTTCGGCGACGGCGAGTTTTTGTGCTGCCAAAATACCGAAAAAGGTATTGAGCATTGAATTAATTCTTTGGGGTGGCAAACTGCTGCCCGTAGGAACCATCATGCCTTTAGAAAATAGCCAAGTTACTGAAATATTGCTCTGGTAGGCGCGAATTTGGTTTAAGTGATTTGCCGTCAACAAATTGTGCTTTAATGCTGTATCCAACAGGTCTGTTAAGCGGAAAAGATTGCGGACAAGAGAGCCGAAGCCGGTGAAAACGAGGGGAGATTGCAAGGATGCTGCGTCGCCGATCGAGACTAGGCGATCGATCGCCACGGATCGCTCGCTGCTGTTGCTGCTAAAATGCCCCGGAATATAACCAAAGGTCGGTTTTTTCCACACCAATTTATCGACATCGCAGCGACGGTATTCCGGTAAAATTGCGAAAAAATCCTCGTACATTTCCAGCAAAGAACCGGGGTTCTCTGGATGTACTTGGTGGTAGTGAAATAGATAAACTGTCAGTTCTGTGCCGGCGCCGGGAAACAACTCCCAAATGAGCTGGCGTCCGCGGGAAATGTCCCCGTGAGTGTGGAGTACATCCCCGTACTCGGAATCCCATATTCCCGGCTCAAATCCTCCGTCGATGACTGCTCCCACTGTCGGACAAACGCTGTCAAAAGTTCGCCCTTCGTTCAATTGCCAAGCGATGGGAGAAGCAGAACCCATTGCATCCACCAGCAGCCGTCCTAATGCAGTGCGATCGGCTTTAGTCGGCAAGTGGCGGCCCTGAACTACTACTTTTTCCGCTTCAACATCGGCTCTGATAAACTCAGTTTCGTCCCAGATTTCCCCGCCAGCTTCTGTTAGCTTCACTCCCGCTAAATTCAGCAATTTCTCTCCGTCCAAAGCTACATTGAGTACCTTCGGTGTGTGCAGAACTGGCGCTTGAGCCACGGGCGGATTGTTAGCATCAAAAAACTTGTTGTAGCCATCTTTGTATTCTCTGGCAATCAAAGTTTCGATTTCTGCCGCAGTAAATAAACCCAAATCAATTAAGCTTTGAATTTCGTCCCGCGAAATATTCCATTCGCGATTCATCCGCCCGAAAGGCATTCGTTCAACTAGCAGCACCCGGTAGCCCAATCTCGCCATGACTGCGGCGTGAATCACTCCCAAGGCCCCGCCAATATAAATTAAGTCGTAAAAAGTATCGCCAGAATCAGACACCGAAATTGTACCCTCTTCCTTCTTCCCTGTTACTTCTGCCTTCTTCCCTGTTGCCTCTTCCTTCAAAAACACTACTTGTTTTGGCGTTTGAGGATTGCGAGTGCCTTCGCGCCAACGCTGTTCCCACCAGTAGACGCGCTTGAGGTCGTATTCGCCATTAGGCATTTTTTGGAAGTATTTGACGGTCAAGGGGTAATAGGGGGCAAGAGCGTCAAAAATTGACTGTTTGGAGAGGTCTATGACAGGGGGTTCCCGGTAGCGATCGGGAAACTTGTTTCTCACAGCAAGATTCAGAGCTTCCAGGAACTTTCTTTCTCCAGCGGGGGCGTCTTCTAGACGAAAGACTTTTAAATAAGTTGTGCGTTGCAGTGACCAAACAAAGGTGGAGAGTTCTGTCGATCGCCTATTTTGGTTTCCTGAATTGGTGTCAGCCAAGGCGGGTTTTGGATTGGCCTTTTGAGTTCCAGACTTCTGAACCTCGGCTGTTGTGGCCGGTGAAAGCAGGCGAAAACCGTCAGGAGTAATAATTTTTTCTCCGATTCCGGGATCGAATTCGTGCTGCAACCAAGTGCAGACGGCTGCTGTATCCGGTGTCGGGACTTCTAGATAAAGAATTTCTTGCATGATTAGGCTCTCAATTCTGAATAAATTAATAAAGATGGGGGAGTTGACAAGGGAGCAAAGTAGGCTATACTCCCGAATACTTATTTAGTTTTAAATAAGTTTACAGTGTTCTCAGATTTTTAGGTTTTCGATCGCTCTTGCTGTCGGTGGGGGCGCAGTGGCTGAATATCTACTCCTTTCGGTATGCACTTCTATGAATTATCCCATTCCTACGAATCCTCAAGAAATGATTGCTTTGCGACAGCAGCCGCTGAATGAAGAATTGGTGGCGTCGGCGATCGCGGGTGTGATTCAAATAGCTCGATCGCGATCTCAGTCTTTGGATGAATTGAAGGCTGAGGTACTAGCCGACGACAATCTGCTCGATTTTGCTCAGAGGCTATGGCTGAGCGACATTGTGGCTCAAGCTTGGAACAATTTGCCTGATTACTAGACTGCTGCTAAAAGATCTACTTCATTAGAGGTGAACTTAAAATGGTACAAACAAGATTAAAATCCTTAACTTTAGAAGAGTTTCTCCAACTACCCGAAACCAAACCGGCCAGCGAATACATTGATAATCAAATTATTCAGAAGCCAATGCCACAAGGGAAACACAGTGCGACTCAATGCGAACTAATTATTTTCATTAACGCTATATTAAAAGCCAAAAAAGTTGCACGAGCATTTCCAGATCTCCGGTGTACCTTTGGCGGAAGGTCAACAGTGCCTGATGTTTCAGTATTTGTCTGGAACAGAATTCCCGCCGATGATAACGGCGAAATTGCTAATGTCTTTCCCATAGCTCCTGATTGGACAATTGAGATTTTGTCGCCTGACCAAAGTCAAACTAAAGTTACTAAAAATATTCTGCACTGCTTAAATCATGAAACTCAAATGGGGTGGCTGATCGATCCCGACGAACAATGCGTTTTTGTTTATGTTCCCCAGCAACAGACAGCAGTATTTGATGAACCAGAAATGCTGCTACCTGTGCCGTCCTTCGCTAACGAACTGCGGTTGAGTGTCGGAGAATTATTTGGCTGGCTGCTGAAATAATCTTCGGAAGGAAGAAGGAAGTTCGGCAACGGATTCTGTAACGGAGGTAACGGATGTAACACCGGGAAGGAAGACCGAAGTTGGAAGAAGGAAGAGAGTGCTTTTGACACGGATACACGGATTAAATACTGCCAAAAGTCAACAGTCAACAGTCAACGGACTAACGCAACTCTACTTCTCGCTTGACTTGGGCCAAAACTCGATCGCCCCGCATCAACCGGTATTCGGCCCGCCAAACTCCGGGAATCAGAGGAGAATTTGTACTGTTTCTTTTGCCGACATAACCCAACCAAGTGCGGCTGGGGGCTTTAATTTCATTGGTTTGATCGGCGATGGTTGTGCCGTTGGGTGCAAATAATTTGTATTGTTCGCGATCGCCCTTGAGCACTCCGTAACTTTGCACCCAAAACAACAAAGCTGGACTGTTTGCAGGGAGTTGAGTCTCTGAAAATTGTCCTTCCCAGACAGCGTTCATATCGGGCGGCTTATTGGCAAAACCGGCCCGAATTAAACCCGTGGAAATATAGTCGAGAGGCTTGTCCCAAATTGGGTTGCGGGCGATGTTGCAGCCTACCTTCGCGTCGGGGCCGACAAACGGATCTACGGGTTTGCCTTGATAGCGAAAAGTTACGTGTACGTGAGGGAAAGATGTATTCCCAGAGTTTCCCACCATGCCCAAAACAGTGCCTTTTTCTACCTGCGTACCCGGTTTGACGGCAACGCTGCCTTTGCGGAGGTGGCAGTATTGGGCTTCCCAACCACCGCCGTGGTCGATTACCATGCCGTTGCCGCATTCTGTGCCTGCGATGCTGGCTTTGTCTGTCTCGTTTTGTAAACGCCGATCGACCACACCATCTCGTGCTCGCAAAACTTTGCCTGCAGCGGAGGCAATCACTGGAACTCCTTTTGCCATTGCTTTGGCGTCGGGAATGGCAAAGTCTGTGCCGTTGTGGCCGTCGTAGGTTTGGCGCCCGCAGCCAAAATCGACGGCGGTGGGGCCGGGTTCTCGATCGAAATACAGCATTACAAAACAGTCTTTGCCTAGGGTACAGTCGATCGGCTGGCCGAATTGCGGGTTGTTGGGCTTTTGGGCGACTGCGGTAGAGACGAGACGCTGGGCGATGGTGTTGGCTTCGGCGATCGGCGCACTTACTCCGCTGTTATTAGCACAGCTAGACAGACTTGTCAACCCCAATGTCAACAAAATTGCCGAAATGTATTTTTTTGATAGTATAGTCATTCGCCCGTTGGATGTAAAAGCTGAGGTGGGTAGTGAAAAATCAATTAATGATTCAGAATAGAGGGGATCAAGAATCTAGACGATGGGTAAGGCGTTTTCGTTTCCTATATTTGTTGTATTATTTTGAGTTGGAAATTTTAAAATTTTAATGAGTTCAAGAATGGGTTCTAAAATTCGATCGCTCATTTCGATAATTCGGCTGGCCGGGCTTGCTGTTGCTGCTTTGGGGATGTGGGGATTTGCCACCATTGCCGAAGACGTGTTGGGAAAACAAAGTTACGCTTTCGATACATCTATTTTACTATATCTCAGGAGCCTTCACACTCCGCTGCGCGATGGAGTAATGCTGGGCTTTACCTTTTTGGGCGAGCCGAAGTTGCTGCTAGTGATTTGTCTGACGTTGGGTATTGTTTTGCTAGCGCGCAATCACCGATCGGAATCTGCAACTATTGCGCTCGCGGGTGGGGGAGCGATCGGTTTAAATTTACTGTTAAAAAAACTTTTTGCCCGCGATCGACCTCAACTTTGGGAGCGGGTTGTTAATGTAACATTTTACAGTTTTCCTAGCGGCCACGCGATGATTTCAATGGTTATTTACGGTTTGCTAGGATATTTTTTGGGTGCACGCTTTCCCAAGCAGCGCTGGTCGATTTACAGCTTGACAGTTGTATTAATTGCTGCTATTGGTTTGAGCCGACTTTACCTAGGAGTTCACTGGCCTACCGATGTTATGGCTGGTTATACGGCTGGTTTGGTGTGGCTGATTACCTGTATTATCACTTTGGAAATATGGAAGGAATTGCGTTCTTTTACTACGGCTTCTAAAGAGGAGTTTTTGTCACCAGAACCCTCTCCCGAAATAACTAATGACTAATGACTAATAACTAATGACTAATGACTAATGACTAATGACTAATGACTAATGACTAATGACTAATGACTAATGACTAATGACTAATGACTAATAACTAACAACTATTTGCTTTTGGGTAAAACACATGGCAATTCCTTTTTCGTAGTAAGCTGCCTCGTTAATGAAAATTGGATAAACGGTTGATTTACCTTCATACAATACCGACTCACCATCAAAGGTCAAAAACATCGGATCGCCGGGATTCAGGGCTTGATAATCTCTGAATTGCAGATGAGGATGAATCATTGCCTGAATTTCTCTGTTCTCGTTTCTGGGATAGTCGATCGCCCCAATGGTGTGATAAATAGTCAGGGGATTCTTTGCAGCAGGCATTGTGCCTTGATTGTAGGATTCTACGCAGTCTAATATCGTGCCGACAACTTGCTCAGTTTGCTGAAATAAAGACGCATCTAATATCCCTTGCGGCACAGCACCAACTTCCAGCGTACCGCCTAATTCCGAAAGCGATCGCAGCACAGGACTATCATGATTCTGGGTTGTAGAAGCGAGTACCTTGAGGTGGGGATACACAGAGGTTAAATAAGCTGCTAGTTGCAGGTTAAATGGATGATGGCTGGCGAGAATAAATGTTAGCCCCATGTTGGATGTGGTGCTGTGCAAATCGATAATTACGTTGGGCAGATGAGTGTTTTTTGAGCTAAAAATGCGGTAAATTTCTTTCGCCCGCTGCGCTTCATAGCTGGAGAGATGGGGATTTTCTAAATCTTGCTTTCTAAAGCAGCGGTTGAGGTCGATATCGATGTAGCGTGTCCCGATTTCGCAAGCTTTGGGATTGGCTAGCAGGGCGATTGTTTCAAAAGTCGATCGCCCAATTAACTCTGGCGCGCGATCGAATTTCTTCACCAGGTAAATTCCTGTGAGTTCGTTTCCGTGGGTTCCTCCCACTATGGCAACACGTTTAATTTGGTTCATAGACAAATAACTTCCTATCCCCAGCGTAGCACCATTTGTTATCTCTTGGTAAAAAACATGAGATTGAGGTTGATTATGAGTTTATATTTAGATTAGCTAAAGTTTAAGTAAGTAGGTATCACACGCAAAACTGAGAAACCCGGTTTGTCTGGGTATTTCTCGTCACTAAACAAAAAAAATACGATCGCCACCGGGAAGAAATCGATCGCATTATTGTTTCCGATCAAACCGAATAGTAGAATAGTAGATAGCTACAAGAGGGATTTTAGATATGGGACTGAATGAGTATTTTGATTTCTTAGCACCCGATGATATTCGCATTAAAGGACATCGCATCGGGATTGAGACGGTACTGTATGAGTATCTTTATCGGGAACGCACCCCAGAAGAAATTCAGCAACTATATCCATCTCTAACTTTGGCAGAAGTTTATACGACTATTTTGTATTATTTACAGAATCAAGAATCAGTAAGTAGATATTTGCAAGATTGGTTGGAATGGTCGCATCAGCAGCGAAAGATCCAAGTAGCAAATCCCCATCCGGCGACAGAAAGGTTGCGAAAATTGAAAGCTGAACGGGAAAGAAAATCTGTTATCCAGGGTGCTTGAGAAATGGCGCTCAAATATTTAAGGGACGAGAATGTTACACCCATTTATGCTACACAAGTTCGACGAAAACGCCCTGATTTAGTAGTTTGGGCAGTGGGCGAAATTGGTACACCCCCAAAAAGCACTCTCGATCCGGAGATTTTGGTGTGGTGTGAGGAGCATAACTTTATTTGGGTGACAAACAATCGCAAGTCAATGCCGGTACATTTGGTAGATCATCTGGCTCAAGGTGGTCATATTCCAGGGATTTTCGTTTTGAATCAGGATTTAAGTATTGGGCAAAATATTGAGGAATTGATTGTGATTGTGGATGGTTCGTTTGATGATGAATACCAAGATCAGATCGTCCATCTCCCATTAACATAAACAGGACTGATGCGTAGGCCAGAAACCGGATTTTTGCGACAATATTTGGTGACAGCCGTAGAAAAGGGAAAAAACCTGGTTTTTACGGGTTGTGATGCGTAGGCAAAGTTGGACATGGCAATGATCCTTGGTGTCAACAACCAGGTACAACCAATAGTCCAGCAGTCCGGCAGGGGTTGAAACCCCTGCCTCAAAGCGAAAGTCGTCTGAAGACGACTGAAGAACTCATTAGTCCTCTTTGAGAGGACTTTCGCTATTAGACAGGGAATTCATTCCCTGGCGGACTGTCGGGTGGGCGAGAAGGCCCGGTGGACTGACAGCTTAAGTTGTCATACCTTGGTCACTGCCGTGTCATAATTCCCCCCCACCAAGCGAAAATTCCTGTCACAATAAAATGAATCCTACCGGGAGACAAAGGGTATGACGCGAGAGGAAGCAGTGCGGCGAATTGACCAAGCAGCCGAGGAAAAATTGACGGAACTCGATTTGGCGGGTTTGGGGTTGGAGGAATTGCCGGCGGAGATTGGCAAGTGTACGCAGCTTGAGACGTTGGTGTTGGGGAAGTTGGATTATGAGAAACGAGAATGGATTGGGAATAAGTTAACTGAGTTTCCTGATGCTGTTCTTCAATTAACTAACTTAAAAACACTTTCGCTTGTTGAAAATCAGATTACCTCCATCCCAGAAGCGATCGGGCAACTGTCCAATCTGAGAGACCTGAACCTCAGTAGCAATCAGATTACCTCCATCCCAGAGGATCTCGCCCAACTGTCGAATCTGACAAAGCTTTACCTGCATACCAATCAGATTACCTCCATCCCAGAGGATCTCGCCCAACTGTCGAATCTGACAAAGCTTTACCTCGGGAAGAATCAGATTACCTCCATCCCAGAGGATCTCGCCCAACTGTCGAATCTGACAGAACTTGTCCTCTGGAACAATCAGATTACCTCCATCCCAGAGGCGATCGGGCAACTGTCGAATCTGACAGCGCTTCTCCTCGATAACAATCAGATTACCTCCATCCCAGAGGCGATCGGGCAACTGTCGAATCTGACAGCGCTTGTCCTCGGTGACAATCAGATTACCTCCATCCCAGAGGCGATCGGGCAACTGTCGAATCTGACAGCGCTTGTCCTCGGTGACAATCAGATTACCTCCATCCCAGAGGCGATCGGGCAACTGTCGAATCTGACAGGGCTTTACCTCGATAACAATCAGATTACCTCCATCCCAGAGGCGATCGGGCAACTGTCGAATCTGACAGCGCTTGTCCTCGGTGACAACCAGATTCCCGTCATCCCAGAGGCGATCGCCCAACTGTCTAATCTGACAGAACTTCACCTCAATAACAATCAGATTGAAAAGATTCCCGAATGCTTGGAAACACTGCCAAAACTTGAAAGACTCGACCTCCGCCGCAATCCCCTGCCCATTTCTCCAGAAGTTCTCGGCGACAAAGAAGCCCCCGGTACTCCCGCCGCCATTTTCAACTACCTGCGCCAACTCCGCAGTGGCGAAGTCCGCCCCCTCAACGAAGCCAAAGTCCTCCTCGTCGGCCAAGGTAGCGTCGGCAAAACCTCACTGATCAACCGCCTCACCCACAACCAATACAACCCCAACGAGCCCCAAACCGACGGACTCAATATCACAAACTGGCAAATTACAGTCAACACCAAACCCGTCAAACTCAACGTCTGGGACTTCGGCGGACAAGAAATCTACCACGCCACCCACCAATTTTTCCTTACCAAACGCAGCCTCTACCTCCTCGTGTGCAACTGCCGCACCAGCGAAGACGAAAACCGCCTCGAATACTGGCTGAAACTGATCGAAAGCTTCGGCGACGCATCCCCCGTCATCCTCGTCGGCAACAAGTGCGACGAACAACCCCTGGATCTCAACCGCAAAGCCTTGCGCGACAAATATCCCAACATCAAAGCGATTATCGAAACCTCTTGCGAAAGCGGAACCGGCATCGACGAACTCCGCAGCGCCATTCACACCGAAATCTCCGAACTCAAGGAAGTCTACGATCTTTTGCCGTTAAGCTGGTTCCAAGTCAAGCAGCGCCTGGAAAACCTCGACAAAGACTTCATCAGCATCAGCGAATACGCCAGCATCTGCGGCAAAGAAAATATCTGGGAAGAAACCGACAAAACCCAATTACTCGAACTGCTGCACAACCTGGGCATTGTCCTCAACTTCCGCGAACACCCCATCCTGCAATCCACCAACATCCTCAATCCCCACTGGGTGACTGAAGGCATCTATGCCCTCCTCAGCGACGACGCACTCAAAGTCAAAACCAAAGGCATTCTCTCCTACGCCGACCTCAGCCGCATCCTCGACTCAAATAAATATCCCCGCCACCGCTACCACTGCCTCACCGAGTTGATGGAGGAATTTGAACTCTGCTTCCCCGTCAGCCATTGTCGCGCGCGGACTTTCCTCATCCCCGGCATTTTGCCGAAAGAAGAACCGGAAAACACTGAACTCGAAGGCGAAACCCTGGAATTTCAATATCACTACCGCATCCTCCCCGACAGCATCCTCTCGCGTTTCATCGTCCTCATGCACGAGAAAATCCACAACTGCACCCACTGGCGCACGGGGGTAATGCTGGAGTACACGGAAGGCGCTGAGGTGTACAATATCGCCCGAATTAAGTCTGACCCAGAAGATGAGAAAATCTTTATTGCCGTTAGCGGGCGGGAATCGACGCGGCGTTCTTTCCTCAGCATGATTCGCGATACGTTTACCAAAATCCACAATTCTTTTGCCAATCTGGAAATCAGTCAATGGGTGCCGGTTCCCGGTTATCCCGATGCTGAACCGCTGGATTACGAGGAATTGCTAGGGCTGGAGGAGATGGGCGAAAATACAGTGCGCGTCGGTAAACTTAAACTCAAACTCGATTTGCGGCAGTTGCTGGATGGGTATGAGTCGATCGAACTTCGTCGCAGAAACCAAATGGGCGATCGAGAAATGGGAAAATATTATGAAGACCTTGTAGATATCACTAAACTAGCAGTTAGTAGACCCATTATTACTAAAGCCGAAGCAAAAATGACTCAAAATTCTCCCCAAAACAACAACTTCCCGGGCGCACAAATCGGCAGCGTCGCTATCGCTAACGAAGTAAAAGACAGCGCCCAACAAACAGCCTCTGGCGGCATTCAAATCAATAACGCCAATACCGCCGAACTTCTGCAACTAATTTCATCGATGCGTCAAACCGCAGATCAGTTTCCCGAAGACATCCGCGATGAGATAATTATCGATATTGAAGATGTCGAAACCGAAATCAAGAAACCGGAGAACCAATGGAATAAAACCAGATTAAAGAAAAGCTTAACAGCTCTTGTAGCAGCGGGTACAGCGATCGCAATTCCGATCGCAGGCATGACTGATTTTGCTAATACGGCGATCGATCTCGGTCAAAAGGTGGGTATCGAACTCAAGCTACCGTCTGGACGCTAAGCTGTTCTGCATCTAAATCGTATTTTTGTGCGGGCGAGACGCCCACCCCACAAGAACTTTATCAAATTTTAGTTCACAGTTTAAATGTGCCAAAGCTTAAATCATTTAAAATTAAGGTGACTGGGGCGATCGTCGCCCCAATCAGTCCAAAAACCTCGGTGTTGCCATGCGGAAAATTGTACTATTCATTGCATCTAGTCTTGACGGTTATATCGCGCGATCGAATGGCGATATTGACTGGCTGTTTACCGACCAAAATTACGGTTATAATAAATTCTTAGATAGCATCGATACGGTTCTCATGGGTCGGAAAACTTACGAACAAGTTCTAACTTTTGGCGAGTATCCGTACCAGGAAAAAAAGAGTTATGTTTTTACGAAAAATCTAGATTTTCAAGCCACTTCTGATGTCGAAGTGGTAACATATTTAGAGAGTTTTGTCAATGAATTGCGCTTGCTTGACGGCAAGAATATTTGGTTGGTGGGAGGTTCTCTGCTGATTCGCGATTTCCTGAATCAAAACTTTGTCAACGAAGTGATTCTCTCGGTGCACCCGATTATTTTGGGCGAGGGAATTCCTTTATTTGTTAATCCCATAAATACTACAGCTTTGCAGTTAACTGGATGTCAGACATACAGTTCTGGTATGGTTCAGCTATCTTATGATGTCGCGACTTGAGGGCGCGCCCAATTGCTAAGTCGCTTGCACAATACTGTCAGTTGATTATCAAAAAAGGTAAGATAGGAATAAGTAAGTTAGTTATGGATATATTATGTCTGCCAGAGATGTTTTTCATGAAGTTGTCAAAACAGCTTTGCAAAAAGAAGGCTGGCATATTACCCACGATCCGTTTCCGATTAGTGTGGGCGGTGTAGATATGTCGATCGATCTGGGAGCAGAAAGGCTGATTGCAGCAGAAAGGCAAGGCGAAAAAATTGCCGTCGAGGTCAAAAGTTTTTTGGCAAAATCGTCGGCAATCTCGGAATTTCACAGAGCATTGGGGCAGTTCATTAATTATCGAGCCGCACTCAAAGAAAAAGCACCAGAGCGCATTTTGTACTTGGCGGTGCCGTTAATAACTTATGAAGAATTCTTTCAACTAGATTTCCCCAAAGCAAGGATCGAAGAAAATCAGGTAAAAATGATTGTTTATGATACAGCAGTTGAGGTAATTGTAGAATGGAAAAATTAATCAAATATCGGCAAATTGTGCAGCAAATGTTACTGGAGTACGGCAAGCGCAAACCTGCTCACGGAGACATTGAAGTCGAGACAATTCTTGATACAGAACGAGATCATTACCAAATCTTTTATGTGGGATGGGACAAGCAGACTAGGGTGCATCACTGTAGCATTCACATTGATATCAAGGGCGGGAAAATTTGGCTTCAATGGAATGCCACTGAAGATGATATTGCTGAAGATTTAGTAATAGCCGGAGTTCCCAAAGAGGATATTGTTTGGGGATTTCAGCCGCCATTTATGCGGCAGTATACGGGTTATGCAGTAGAATAGATAAGAGATATAAAAGCTGTATTGTACATAAATGGCTGCTAGAGATTTATTTCACGATGCTGTAAAAAAAGCGCTTCAGAAGGAGGAGTGGGAAATCACCGCAGAACCGCTGATCGTTAAAATTCAGGGTGTTAAGTTTGAGATTGATTTAGCAGCAGAGAAGGTTTTGGCGGCCGAGAAATTAGGGCAAAAAATTGCTGTTGAAATTAAAAGCTTTCTCAACAACTCTGCAATTACTGACTTTCATCTCGCCTTGGGTCAATTTTTAAATTATCGGCTTGCTTTACAAATCAAAGAACCAGAAAGAACACTGTATCTAGCCGTACCATTTGAGACTTTTGACTCGTTTTTTGAATAGCCATTTATACAAGAAGCGGTCAAGGTGTATCAACTTAAACTCGTTGTTTACGATCCGCAAAGAGAGGTAATTGTGGAATGGAAAGAGTAGAGCATTACCGCCAGTGTATCCGAAAATTGCTAACTCAACAAGCAACGCTAGAAAAGCCTAATCCCGACGTTGAATGCCAGCTTGTTTTTGATTGGGAACACGACCACTATCAGTTACTCGATGTTGGCTGGGAGGGACTCAAGCGGATCTACAACTGTTTCATTCATTTGGATATCAAGGATGGCAAAATTTGGATTCAGCGCAATATGACAGAAGTGGATATTGCACGGGAATTTGTCGAGATGGGAGTGTCTGAGGAGGATATTGTGTTGGGGTTGCATCCGCCTTACAAGCGTCCGCATACTGGGTTCGGAGTAGCGTAAAGGAAAAGGCGATCGCAGATGATGAAATGTGTTTGCTGCTTGTTGTTATTAATATTTTTTTTCGGGGTCGCCCTTCCTGCTGAGGCCTCTGTATGCCGCAATTATCAAGGAAGCGAGATTTGCATTGTCGATATCAAACGCAGTGCGAAAAACTATTGGGAATACAGGGTTATTCTGAATGTTGATGGAGTTAAACAGCCTCTGGAAATCTACAATTGCCGCGATCGCACTACGGTTAAGAAAGATGGAACTGTTTTGCCGTTTGGACAAAACAACCCTGGTGAAATCGTCTGCCGTTTTTTTAATCAGAAATAAGTAAATGAAGTTATTGTAGGGTGCGCTTCGGGATGAATGTGGCTACCACAAACTCAAGAATTTTTCCCGAAGCGCAGCCTACGTTAGAATTTGCCGTCTACTGCTGAAACGCAGCGTTCGCAAATTAGCGGATGTTCGATCGACTCGCTGACGTGAGTCGAGTAATTCCAGCAACGATCGCACTTTTCCCCGTCTGCTTTCACTACACCAATCGCCAACTCTGGAGACTGATAACTGTACGGCAATTCCTGCAGGATTGCATTCGATTCAACCAGTTCGACTTGCGAAGTAATGAACAAATAGCGCAGTTCGTCTACACCGTTGCCGGTCATTGTAGAATCGTGCCCTGCAGGTATTTCAGCAGGAATTTCTGGTTTGGGCTCGATCGCAACTAATTCTGCTTGCGGGATTTGGGGTGTTTCTACAAACACTTTTTCGGCTGGGGCTGTTTGTGCGATCGCCTGTGTTTCTACAAGCACAAGCGCTGTCTCTACTGGCGGTGCGAGGACGATCGCCTTTGTTTCTGCAAGCACGATCGCGGTTGTCTGGCCCAGCACATCTGCTGTCAGCAAATCAATTTGTAGTGCAATTTCTTGACGGTTGGCCGCAAACAGCAAGTGACGGAAAGCAAACCAGATTGTAAATAAGATGCCGATGACTTCAAAGAGGCCTCCCAACATCGGAATCTGATTCATCGTATCCAAAATCGCCAGCGTTACTCGGCCCGTTACTAACACAGAGGCTAACAGCCCAAGTGTTACCCAAACTTGTTGGTATTCTGTAAAAAAGTTGCCCGCATATTCAGGCAAATTAGCCACAAACTCGGCGGCTCGATCTAAGATTTGCCCAGAATCTGAAGCCGACAGTTCAGGGACAGAATACTCTACTATCTGAGAAGGTCGATCGCTCTTTTGTGCGATCGTTTTCGGCTCAACATAAATTTTGTTTTCTGTCAAGACTTTGGCAACTTTTGCCGCTTGTTCTTCCTGTTTATCTTGTGCTGCTTTTGCTTTCTCCTGGGCCGCTAACTCTATGACGGAATTTTGCGATCGCACATAATCCACCAATCCTTCGCTGCTGGGATTCAAAACTTGCAATTGCTCTCTTTTTTCCACATCGGGAACGTACAATAAAACCTTAGCTTCCAAAGAAGAACCGATCGCCTTTTCAATCCGGGCTTTTTCCAAAACCTTGTTAACTTCGCCGCGCACTTGCCGCAAATACTGCCAGCGAGTAGCCAATTCTGGATTGTGCCATGAAGCATCAATTTGCACCCAGCCGGCTTCAAATACTGACTTGTAAGGAGTCGGATAGGGAAGGTACTGCCAAATATCCTCAGCCATGTGACACAAAACAGGTGCGATCGCCCTTGCTAAATTCTCCACAGCAATTGCAATCACCGTCTGACAACTGCGGCGGCGAAGGGTATCTGTCGCGCTGATGTAAAGTCTGTCTTTGGCAATATCCAAGTAAAAATTCGACAAATCCACCGTGCAGAAATTCTGCACTGTTTGGAAAAATCGGGAAAATTGGAAGCTTTCAAAAGCATCTTGGACTTCCGCAAAAACTTCGCCCATTCTGTGCAGCATATAGCGATCGAGTTCCGGCAATTCCTCGTAAGCAACGGCATCTTTTGCCGGATCGAAGTCGTGCAAATTGCCCAGCAAAAACTTAGCTGTATTGCGAATTTTGCGGTAAACATCCGACTGCTGTTTGAGAATATTTTTGCCCAACGGCACGTCTGCCGAGTAGTCTACCGAAGACACCCACAACCGCAAAACATCGGCTCCATATTCCTTAATTACTGACGCCGGATCGACGACATTCCCTTCAGATTTGCTCATCTTGCGGCCTTTTTCATCGAGCACAAAACCGTGAGTCAAAACAGTTTTGTAAGGAGCAACGCCGTTAGTTGCTACACTGGTAAGCAAGCTGGATTGAAACCAGCCGCGATGTTGGTCTGAACCTTCCAAATAGATATCAGCAGGATAGTTTAATTCCGATCGACCTTGGGCAACTGCGGCCCAGGAAGAACCGGAGTCAAACCACACATCCATCGTGTCGGTACCCTTGCGGTAAGTGCGGCCGTTATTGCGGTAAGATTCCGGCAGCAATTCATCGATCGACAATTCCCACCAAGCATCGGAACCGCGTTCGGCAAAAAGGGCTTGCACGTGGGCGATCGTTTCTTCATTTAACAGCGGTTCGTTGGTTTCTTCGTCGTAGAATACGGGAATGGGAACGCCCCAAGTCCGCTGGCGAGAAATACACCAATCCGATCGATCGCCCACCATTGCAGTAATCCGATTTTCCCCTTGGGCGGGAAACCAATTCACACCGGCGATCGCTTTTAGGGCTTCATCTCGGAACCCTTCAACCGAGGCAAACCACTGTTCCGTCGCCCGAAAAATAGTCGGCTTTTTCGTGCGCCAATCGTAAGGATAAGAGTGTGCGTAACTTTCCTCTTTAATCAAACAATTTGCTTCGGCAAGGGCATCAATCACTGCGGCATTGCCATTTCCGAGGACATTTAAACCTGCGAACTGTCCTGCTTCTGCGGTGAAATTTCCGTTCTCATCTACGGGCGTTAAAACTGGCAACCCACAGCGTTTTCCGACGATAAAGTCTTCTTGTCCGTGCCCCGGTGCAGTGTGCACCAATCCCGTCCCCGAATCAGCGGTAATGTAGTCACCGCCGGCAACAATTGGACTTTCACGATCGAACAGCGGGTGTTTGTAGATGCAGCCTTCTAATTCTTTGCCTTTGAAGGTGGCCAGTATTTTTAATTCAGTGTTAAAAGTTGCCGACAGCCGATCGACCGCATCGACAGCTACTAACATAAATTGTTGGGCGATGTGGGAATTTGCCGGCGGTTCCACCACCGCATAAGTCAGTTCTGGATTAACGGCGATCGCCAAGTTTGCCGGAATTGTCCAGGGGGTAGTCGTCCAAATCGCCGCCCAGAGGCTTGGCATATAGCGCTTGATCTTCGACTGCAAAGATTTTGACAATTTTCTCACATGGAAGCCGACGTAGATGCTGCGCGACGTGTGACCTTCGGGATATTCCAATTCGGCTTCGGCGAGGGCTGTTTTCGAGCTCGGACTCCAGTGAACCGGTTTAAAGCCGCGGTAGATGTAGCCTTTGAGCACCATTTGACCGAAAACGCCGATTTGGGCGGCTTCGTATTCGGGTTTCATGGTTAAATACGGGTGTTCCCAGTCGCCCCAAACGCCGTAGCGCTGGAAGGATTCGCGCTGCTGTTCCATTGTTTGCTGCGCGAAGGCGGAGGCTTTGTGGCGGAGTTCGATCGGCGTAAGATTTAGCCGCTCCTCCGATTTCATATTCTGCAATACTTTAAGTTCGATCGGCAATCCGTGACAATCCCAACCGGGAACGTAGCGGACTTTTTTGCCGCGCAGCATTTGGTAGCGGTTGATAAAGTCTTTGAGGATTTTGTTGAGGGCGTGGCCGATGTGGAGTTGTCCGTTGGCGTAGGGTGGCCCGTCGTGGAGGATGAACAAATCGCCTGGGTTATTTTCCGAGAGGCGATCGTAGATTTCTTGATCCGCCCAAAATTGTTGCAATTCTGGTTCGCGCTTGACGGCGTTGGCGCGCATATCAAACTTGGTTTTGGGCAGGTTTACCGTGTCTTTGTAAGATTTAGCTTCCATTTTTGACAAACTTTTTATGTAGTTAGTTGTTAGTAGTTAGCGGTTATTTGAGAGATGATATCAAGTCCGGTTAAATAATCATAATGAAGTTTGTAGTGACAACTTTAGTCATCTCTCGTCATTGAAGAGCTGACAACCAGATATTTTAGTATAAGCGATCGACCGCACATTAGATCGAACCAAATCCGTAGAGCTCTCTCTCTTCTCTTCCTCTGCGCCCTCTGCGCCCTCTGCGGTTAAATCATTCATAAACCGAAGTGGCGCTACTCAGTCAGCCAACTGAACAGTTCACCGACGGTGAGATTAAAGGATTCGGCAAAGGTTGGAACGGGGATGCGATCGCCCGGTTCTTCAAAAACTGCTAAGGTGCGATCGCGGTCTAACTCGTTTGACGGCGAGTCCGACAGGGATTGAAATCCCTGTCTCATAGCGCAAGTCCTCTGCAAGAGGACTGAGGAGGTTGATTAACGTGAAATGCAAAACTCAACATCGAGTTAAATTGAGACTTGCAGTCGCTTTTATGCGAAACTCAACATCGAATTGAATTGAGACTTGCAGTCGGTTTTAACCGACTTTCGCTATGAGACAGGGAATTCATTCCCTGTCGGACTGTCGGAATGTCGGAATGTCGGACTGTCGGAATGTCGGACTGTCGGACTGTCGGACTGTCGGAATGTCGGACTGTCGGAATGTCGGAATGTCGGAATGTCGGACTGTCGGAATGTCGGACTGTCGGAATGTCGGACTGTCAGACTGTCGGACTGTCAGACAGTCAGACTGTCAGACTGTCGGAGAAGCAATAAACGCTTAAAGAAATACTCCCAACCCGCGGCTAACGGCATTCCCCATACGCTCGCACAATGACGCGGCCGGCACTCCCTGTCCTTCCTGTTCCCATTTTTCCACGAGTTGGCGGCCCAGGGGTGTGAGGCGAAAACTGTCGGTAATGCCTTGTCCGTCTACTTCCCGCCGCAGTACGCCGACTTGGATCAGCCAGAGTAGGGAGTTTTCGGCTACGAGTTCGGATACGGGCGATCGGGTGTAGCCGCTTTCGACACCGGAATTTGAGGCGATCGCAGTTAGGAAAACACTGTTATCGCGGATTGTCTGGAAGAAGTGTAATTGAAAAGGGGAACAGCGGACGGCGCGATCGGCTCTTTTGACTGTGCGGCTGGGATAACTAATAGATTTAAACGCTTCGGATGGGATAAAAGTCATTGCCAGAACTTTTGAATAGGTACTACTTTTATCATCACCTATTTAGAGTCAGGAGAGTAGAGTTCTGAAAAATATAGCTACAATTGAGCCGTTGAAGTGATGGGTGTTGGGGAGGAGCGATCGTTCAACCTCCAACACCCACATCCAAAAAAGCGATTCCTAACGGATAACTACGCTAACGCATATTAATTATTGAGTAACTCTTCAATTTTTCTTTCAAAATCATCACATTCTTGTATCAATCGAATTATTACTCGACCGAAATAATTAACATCTATCAAACTCATCTCTGCGTTATGAATAATTGAAAACGTTTGTTTGCCTCCGAGTTTTTGCAAAGCCCAAAAACCCAGTTTATATTCAGCATTTTTTCCAAGAAGAAACGTAGATAGATTATGGGGAACATCATCTATCTCGTCAAATTTTAAACCACTAGGACAAGAAAATTCAAGAGTAGAATCATACTTGACAATCAATAAAGTTTGAGTAGTTCCCGACTCCATATCAAACTTAATTACAGCTATTTCATTATCAATCCTAGAAATATTCCAGCCAATATCTCGGCAGTACCCCTCGATCGTCGAGCGGAATTTAAAGGAAGAAAATAAATCTTTATCAATAGCCATAGTTTCATCTCCTGAATCAATCGGTTTACTTGTAGCTAATCTCGTCCATTCTCGTCCCGTACAAACCTGACACTCTGAAGGCTTCATCAGTGAAACAACTTCATTCCCACAACCTTTACACTGATAGGTTTTTTTCATAAAAAAGTGATTTGTTTATAATTTCGACTTCAGATTGATAATTAGCTTATTTCTACCATCTTTAGGTGGAGCGCCATTATTATAAAAATATTTAATTTTTTGATGAACTTGATTAATATCAGGTCTTTCTTCATAATTTAAAGCTAACATCTCTGCTATTAATTTACGCACTTCTGTATCGAGCGGATCTTCAATGAGAGTACCGCGCAATTTAGTTGTATTTTTAATCGATGGTAATTCCAGTTTTTTTCGATCCAGAATAGCTTCGTGAGCATAAGTATACTTTTCTGATAACATCGGACGAGTACCTGTCCAATATTGAGTGAAAATTAAACCCAGGGAAAAAATATCGGATTTTTTAGTGGGTGCGGGTGTCTTTCCTGCTGTGGCAATATGTTTGGCAAATTCTGGGGAATAATATACCGGATCGCCGACTAAAAATTCCGCTGCGATCGATTCTCCTTCAAGAATGCTGCTATCAAAATCAATAATTTTAGCAACTTGCCTCCCTTCCCATTTTTGAATCAGGACATTATCTGGTTTTAAGTCAAGATGGACAATCCCATTTGAGTGTAAAATTTTCAGTGCGCCTGCTGCTGTTAGCATGACAAATAAACGCTCTTTGGGCTTTAGTGTATGTATTTCCTTTGATAAGGAACTGGTATCGACTTTTTGGCAGACTTTGAAAAAATGTTCGCCATAATCATCACCGTACTTAAAAAAGTCTACCATCACTACTACTGATCCCCCTGCACCACAAGCAGATAGTGCTGTTTGAATAGCTAGCTGTTTTCTAGCAAATTCTTCACACTGATCGCGCCGCTTTTGTTTTCCTTTTTCGCTTCCTGGTGCATCTTTGCCTGGATAAACTGGACTGAGGAATTTTTTGACAAAATATTCGTTGCTATTGTACATAGCAAAACCCCATTGACATTGACCACCGTTAGCACTATCAAAATCACGGGTTACTACATATTTTTCCGCAATAACATCACCTTTTTTGTAAGACATATGTTATTAATATCTCCTGCCGTTCAACTTAGTCATAATTTTATTATACATTTGTTGCGCTTCTTGGTGCATTTTATGATCCAGTTGCAAAGAATTTTCCAAGACTCTTTGAAGACTATTCAAGGCTGCATTTAATTCTCCTTCTATTTCTTGTAGCTGTGCCATAAAGTAGTAAATTACAGTATTTTTACCATAAGGTAAGAGTTTATTATTATGAACTAGACGGTGACAAAATTGTATAGCTGAATTAGCAGAGTCGCATTTATTGCCTGTGGAGTTCCTCAGAGACATCACAAAAAAGTTCAAGTGCTCCTGCCAGTTGTCTAATTTGTCTGAACCCTCACTCTTAAAAAAATTTTGATAACAATCAACTGACTTATTTGGGCTATTTAAATAATAGTAAATACAACCTAAAATTTGGTATAATTCCACAATTTTTTCGACAGCTATAAGTTTTTCCACCGCCGACTTGTTTAAAACAAGTTCCTCAAAGTTGGAAGCCGCTTTTTTGAATAACTCTCCTCTGTTATAATTGCTTTCGGTCAAAGCTAATTTAGTGTAAATCCATCCTAAAAGATATTTAGCTTTACTGTGATGAACCTCAATATTCAAAACTTGAATGCACAAATTTTCAGCTTCTTTTAAGCGATTATTTTCATAATAAGAGTAAGCCTGGTTCAATAAACTTTGAATTTCTTCAGCCTTTGCTGCTGCTTTTTCTCTAGATGTTTGGCTAATTTCTTTAAATGGATTTGTACTAGAACTAGAAGTGACTGAAGCGACTGAACTGGAGGAATAATCTTCTGATACGGGTAGTTTAGGAGTAGCTATTGGCTGAAGATATTGAATAAATTGAAAATAATATTCATAATCAATTCTATACTTTTCCCACAGAGTTTGTACATCCTCATAGCGAGCATTAGCCGTAGGAGCCATAAAGTTTTCTTGGAGATACTGCCAACGTTCTTGATAAGAACTCTTTAAGTGCTTTATCCCATGAAATCCTACTGGATAGAGAATTAAAGAAACATCATCTTGCTTAATCTCTGTGTATCTTTGTTTAATTAATTCTTGCCAAGTATTTTTATCCATTGTATCCCCTTCTGACTTATAGAGCCTCTCTAGCAACAACTTTTCAAATTCCCAAGGAGCCGAAAAATACTGAAAACAGCCATCAGTACAAGCTAAAAAACAGCCAGGTTCTTTAATATCATAATGCTGAAAATGAATTTGCCATGTCGGATTTATATCGGCGGTTAAATATTGAGACATGGGTGGATCTTGTCTCAGCATTTCTAAGGCATCTTTGGGAGTTACTAAGTCATCTTTGGTCAGTTGTTGTAAACCTTTAGTTGGACTGAGAAAATAAATTCGTGAATCTCCCATCCAAGCCAAGTTAGCTTCAAAAATTCTTTCTTGTCCTTTTTGCTTGGGAATGCTAGCCAGGGCGATCGTTGTACAAAGTTTATGTTCCACTAAAGAACCTTTTAGCCGAGAGGAAGTTCTCGGCTGCATCTCGATATCTGCTTTAATTTTCAGCGATCGGCAAATTTGCTGTTGCAATTGAATGACATTTTCTGGCTTTATTTCACCGTGCCATTGTTTGAAGAATGTTTTGCTGATTTGACATGATTCTTCTGAGGCAATACGTCCCCCTGTTTTACCACCGTAACCAGCCGATCGACCTCCTAATCCGTCAAACACGCCCATCAAGAAAGTTTGTCCAAAATCTTCAGCTAGGTTGGCATCTTCGCCTTTGTCTTCAGCAACTTCTATATTTACTACTAAATTAAATTTAGTCATAGCCATAATTGATGGTTTTTTTGAAGATTGTAGGTCATTTAAAAAGTTAACTTAATACATATTTTTGTAATTAAGTTAACTTAGATAGCTCATTAACAAACCTGCTTATATGCTCCCCGATATCGCTTCTAAAATTTGATCTATTTCTAGTTCTTCTAATCCATTACCTGCTTCCGAAACATAATGAATCGTATTTTCCCAGCTACTCATCATTGTCCAGGGTTCAGCATCAGGTGCAAACAGTAATAAACGCTTGGCTGATGTTGGTATATCGTGCCAGTAATCCGTCAAATCATCAAAGCTTTTTGGTATATCATTAGGATAGTGACTGGGTTTAGGGCTTTTGTCTAAACTATGAGCGCTAGCATCGGTGTAAACAACGACCACATATCGCTGCTTGCTAAAGTCTCCTTTTTCCCAGTTTGACTTAAGTGCTAACCCAACCGCTTCTAAGCCATTTTCCGGTTCATCCCCACCACCGTCAGCTTTAATTGGAGAGACAAAATTAGCAAAATCGGAGGACTGCGATCGCAAGTCAAAAAATTCTGAACATTGCATCACTTTATCGGCGGGATCGGCCCAATAATCCCGAAATACAATTACCCTAGCTCTGAGTTGATCTATTTTTTTACTCTTTTCTTTCATCTTAGCTTCTAGCTGCTCGTAAAACTTGAGAGCGGCTGACTTCACTTCTTCAATTAAATGACCCATTGAACCAGTGCCATCAATACACATCACCAAGTCCACTGCATACTTAACACTTTGACCATCACTCATAAACTTTTACCTCTCTTGTAATTAACTTGTAATTAACTTATGTTGAACTTTGTCTGAGCAAGATGAATTTTTTTGAAATTTCTAATTCGCTCACTCTATACCTAAATCTTCAATTTTGAAATTGCGTTGGACGTTTCCCGCTGGTAGGATCTTGAAAATTTCGGATTTTTCAATTCTTTTCAATTTTTCATAACTTTCAATCACTTCATAAGAAAAGAAAAAGTCATCTGGGTGGCTCGATATCACAGTTCCAATGCGCTGCTTATCTTTACCACTAAAATGTTTTTGCAGTCTTGTCTTAATACAACTTCCGGGTGTCCCTTTGGCCCTTCCTACATAAGCAGTATCAATTTCTCCATCAAAATCATGGTATATTGCGTAAATGCCAGAGAGACCGGATGGAATCGATCTCAGATTAGCATCAGTCATTTTTTGGGGCATTGACATATTGAAGTGCTTTGCTCAAAACAAGATTGTAAATTTCAGTATACATAATTATTTAAGCGAACAAAAGCTTAAAATGTCTTATTTTATATTGTATATTTTCCAATAATTAAATCAAAATTCACAAAATTTAATACAATGTCTTACAATATACTAGGATTACCCAAATTTACTGTGGATACATTTTATGGATGTTACAGAGGTTTTACAATGTGCCGATAGGTTGGTATTCACCAAAACGGGAAAACACTTGGATGATGTTCAAAAGGCTGTAATTACAGGGGTTTACCAGGGAAAAACGTATGATGAAATTGCTGATGATTGTAAGCGTAGTGAAAGTCGTGTTAGAAATATTGGGCGTCAGCTATGGCAAATTTTATCTAAACAGTTAGGCGAAGATGTTAATAAATACAATTTTCGTTCGACCATAGAAAGGATATATATTAAATCATCACAAGTGATCGGTGTGGGAAATCATCATGAGTTTAATTTTTGTTCCCAAACGCTATACCAGTCTCATAAAGATAATCAACCAAATCAACCTAAGAGTAAACCAACATCAAATTATCACGATTTAAGCCTAGCCCCAAAAATTACCAACTTTTACGATCGCACAACCGAACTTCAAACCCTCTCCCGCTGGTTAATCGACCAAAATGTTCATCTAGTCTCAGTTTTAGGATTAAGTGGAATTGGCAAAACTACCCTAGTCAAACAGTTTGTTGACCTAAATTTACAACATTTTGATGTAGTAATCTGGAAAAACCTCAAACTATCTCAATCTTTAGAGGGCATTATTAATGAAATTATCACAGGTGTCGATCGCGATTCTATTCAAACTAATAATAAGTTAACTCAGTTTTTCAATCTTTTGCGTCAACAAAGATGTTTAATCGTCCTTGATGATTTCCAAGAATTATTTATTAAGGGAGAATTGGCAGGAGAGTTCAAAACGGAATCTAAAAATTACCAAGATTTATTGACAACGATCGCAAATATAGAACATCAAAGTAGCTTCATCTTGATTAGTCAGGAACAATGTCAAGAAATGGTTAGCCCGGATGAGGAGTTATATCCTATCAAGTGCTTAGAGTTACAAGGATTAGACAATACAGAAATCGTAAAAAGATGGGGATTAAAAGATGATGAAGCCTGGACAGAGTTGAGTGATTTATACGGAGGTAATCCCGTTTATTTAAAAGATATTGCAAATTTAATTAAAAATATATTTGGGGGGAAAGTTGCTGATTTTTTAAAAGAAGATAGTTTAGTTGTCACTAAGGATATAAAATCTCGGTTGACTGAATTATTCAAACGGCTATCATCCACAGAACGAGAGATTATTTTACAATTAAGCAAATTTGATGTACCTGTGTCAAGGGAAGATTTAAGACAAAGTTTATCTCTGTCATCAATGGACTTGATGAATGGGTTGGAATCATTGCGTCAACGTTATTTACTCAACAGAATAGAAGGAGAGAAAGTATTGTTTGATTTATCTCTTGTTGTTCGAGAATATGTTATAATTTGTTGTCAAAATTAATTGCCATCGCCTAGCCATGTTGACTATTTTTTAATTTTTGTTGCAATAGCGATGGGGTTTGAGCTTTCAATTGGCGAGCAAATTCTGCATCTGCTTCGATTGCAGAGCGAATTTCATCTCGACGATCGTGATAATAGGCTAAAGCTGCATAGATGTCAGATAAAGAAATACTTGGATAGTGATACAGAATTTCGTCTGGTGACATTCCCATTTGTTCGTGCCAAACAACTATATCCTGAACTCGGATGCGATGTCCGGCGATACGGGGTTTTCCCCCACAGATTCCTGGGGTGATTTCGATATGTTCTTTAATAACGGCGATCGACATGGTAGGGAATTAATATAGGATGTCTCTTATATTTTAGGACAGGTTAGACGAGTTGGGCTGTAAAAGCCATTTTAGGCGATCGCTTTTCTGAGTGGCAAAGATGACTACTCCCAATGTTGAAACCGCCAACCAGACAGCATATTAATGCGGACTTAACTAATCATCCCCTCAATTTCTGGATCGGTAAACCCAAATTGTCTAAAAATCCGCAACACATAAGCTGGTGACATTTCCCCAGCACCCATATCAATCGGAACAATCCTTTTTCGGTTTTCAATTTCACGCATATACAAACGATGAGATCCTTTCCCCTCTCGGTAAAACTGACATCCGTTTTATTCTAAAATCTTAATTAATGCTTTAGGTTTTAAAGATGGAAGGTTTTTAGGCATAAACTTTTCTTAGTTCATAAGTGTCTGAGGCTTCGGCATCTTCTAAAGTTAGAAACTCGTGTAACTCATTAATAGAAAGAGGGCTGAGATAAACATCAGACTCTGATTCATATACTTCGGAAAATGACTCAATAGCTTGTTTAAGTTTATCAATAGATTGTTCGGGAGTATGGCCTTGTCCCACCAATCCATTTTCTAAACACAGAGAGACCCAACGCTCAGCACTTTTTATGAGAATAACAGTGTAGAAATAAATCATATTATGTTGGGTAAATTAAACATGGCTCTTATACATATCGCCGGCTGTATACTATAAAGTAAGGACAAGCGTCATGTCCGATTGCGGTAACACCCGGACATGACGACTACTCCAAATGTTGAAATAGCCAACAAGGGAGCATATTAATTATGTCACAACCTCGGTATGATGACGAAAAAAACGAGACGCGCCATGCAGCCACAAGCGAAGAGGCTTGCATTAATATGGAAGAAAAATACGGTTGGCCGCTGAAAAATATAGAAGAGACTGGCAATTCTATTTTGAGCGTAGATTGCATTTTTGAGGGAAATTGCGAGTTTCCGCCCTCGCCAATGGACTTGAGTCAAGGTGATTACCTGAAGGAGAGAAAACAAGATGCGTAAATACATTATTTTCCGAGCCGACAAAGGTGAACTGGAAAAATACCGATCGCTCACCGAAACAAAAGTAGGAGAAAGCTTTTACCGAGTAGCTAATGCTGGATCGGTTAAGTCATTGATTTGGACAATAGCCGAGCATTATGACTCTAGCGGCAAGCCATCCCCAGCACCGGGCTATCGTTTAACTGAAAGCGTTATTGTCGAAAGTGCGATCGCCCCAATGTTTCCCAGTGCATCAACTCATTTCAGAGACAGCGGCTGGGAAGTTGTGAAAGTTCACGAATACACTCCTGAAATTCCAGCTCCCTATGGTGCAGAATTTGACTCAATTTGTATTTGCTATTGCGCCTACAAACCAATAGAAAATGCTCCACTCCAGCAATACGAGCGATCGCCCGTCACCCTTGATTCATTCGCAGGCGATCGAACAGCTTACGATCGCTGGCTAGAGTCCCAAAAACAACCTACTGAAGTTTAATTAAATATCATGAACAGGCTTTGTGGCCTGTTCCACAAAGAATAAATTTTCTTGTGGGGAGTAGGGGTTGGTCTTCTAGCCCGCCCAAAATCAATTAAAATACATTTATAAATCCCAAGAAAAACAAAACTATGACTTTACCAGTTGGGTGCGCTGCCCCTCAGTTTACCGCCAAAGACACCAACGGCAACACCGTCTCCCTGTCCCAATTCGCAGGTAAAACCGTAATCTTGTATTTCTACCCCAAAGATGACACCCCCGGCTGCACCAGACAAGCCCAAAGCTTCAAAGCAGCCCATGAAGAATACAAGGGCAAAGATATAGTAGTTCTCGGTGTCAGCCGCGACAACGAAGAATCGCACCAAAAGTTCACAGAGAAATACGGTTTGCCTTTCCAGCTATTAGCAGATGTTGATGGCACGATTACCAAAGCTTATGATGTCGAGAAAGGCGATTATGCCAAGCGCGTTACTTTCGTCATCGACGGTACTGGCAAAATCATTCAAGTTTATGAAGGGGAAACCATGAAAGTTGACACTCACGCTCAAGATATTCTCGTCACCATAGTTTAGTCGAATTTTAGCCGATCGCACTAACACTCCTGCACGCACCAAACGGCTAAAAACCCGGTTTCTTCCTAGATGCCTCGTTGCTATAAGCAATATTCTCCTAGGAACCGGGTTTTTTTCGTAAGTCCTGACAATCAAGCATCCAGGATACAAGCCCCCGGATTCATCCGTGGGGTCAATGCTTCAATTCTAAAATCTAAAATCTAAAATCTAAAATCTAAAATCGATTGACTCAGCCACTGAGGGGTCAAGGGTACAGGGGTAAGCAAACTACTCGAACTAAATTCCTTCCCTTAAGACTTGCACCACAAATCCCCTTAACCAGGCATATATTGGTTAAGGTGCTTATTGTACGTCTAAAGTTAGATTTGTGGGGCAACTCCCGCCAATAATTAAAAACTTATACTGTAAAAGGCATTAACCGCCCGTAGGCTGAATCTAGGGGCCATTTTGTCCTGGTTCGAGTCATTGTGTTTGATAAAATCAGAAGTTATCCTTGCTTTAGCTGAATAATTAAGTAGATAGGGGGATATATAATGACAAGCAGCAAAATTATTTTGAGTTACTTAGGCCCGCGAGAAATTGAGGTCAATAGGGCCGCTGTCTTACTTGGCACTTTTGACACAAATCTAGTGGCAGCGATTTCAGCAACAGAAGGCTCAAATGCCCTGAATGTCGGGAGAAATCTCTCTAGAGGCATTTGGAACATCAGTTTAGATAAAGGATTCCCTAGCGCAGGAACTCGGACACTGCAGGTGAGGGCAAGTGATAAGACCGGCCAAGTTATCGGTCAACAAACAATTAACATCAAAGTTAATCCTGCTTCTGGGTCGCCCGCTCAATTTTTGACGTTAATTACTCTCAGAGATACCGCATTCAAAGTCGGAACACTGCCGGCAAGCAATCTTAACAACCTGCAAAAAGCGGAAATACCAGCAGGTAAAATTTATCAAATTAGGGACTACGAGTTAGAAGATGGGCATCTGAATGTTCAACTAAATAATCCAATTACTCCGGTGGGAACCTCTGGCTTTTTCTACGAAAAACACGTACTTATAACCAAAGGCGCAAAAATTCTCATATTCGATCGCGCCGAGTTGCCGACCCCGCCGCGTGGAATGCAGTTACTGTGGATTATCAAAAAGACATGGTTAAAGTTAACCCCCGCAGATTCTGCCACTTTAGGATCGACTCAGAAATTACAATTTAACGCAGGAGAAACTTTCAATATTCTTGGCTACGCTTGCGTGGAAAACCATTTTCGAGTCGCTTTTGAGCGGGCAGTTCCTAACTTAGGAACTTCGGGATTTCTGTACTGGCAGCACGTCCAAATTTTGCGAGACGGGAGGGGAATTGAGTATGATAGAAATGCCGTTACGATGACAATCATCAAAACGACTGTGTTTAAAAAGCGCCCGGTAAATGCCGCTAGCCTGCCACCTCAAGAAAAAATTACCTTGCCGGCGGGAATGATTTACGGAATTGCCGGATTCTCGATCGAACAAAGCCACATTAAAGTCTCGCTGACCGAGAATTTGCCGCAATTTGGCAATACGGGTTTCATTTATCCCGATTTTGTGCAATTCAGCCGCGGTGGCAAATCTTTCAATCCCGCTGTGAATTTAACTTATCAAGGGCCGTCAGAAGTTTTGGTAAATCAGCCGATCGTCCTTCGGGGTACTTTTGACCGAGAAAAAACAGCAAAAATTGAGGTGATAGCTGAGGATACATTTCCCCTAACCGTCACGCTAAACCAAGAGGCCAGCACTTGGCAAGTTAATTTGTCTAAAGGATTTAGCGTAGCCGGAGCTCGGTGGCTCAGGTTGCGGGCAACTGACAGCAAAGGCAACGTTACTGGCAGCCAAATAATTTACATTGCCGTAACTTCCGATCCGCTAACTGTCGGACGAGGTTTGACCTTAAAGATACTTTCTGACACTTTGTTTAAGGTAGCTCCCCTTGATTCTTCCCGGCTCAACAATCAGCAAAAAGTTTTTGTCAAAGCAGGCCAGACTTTGGCCGTTAGCAAATACGGATTTATTGACGGGCATCTCAAGGTGATTGTGGATTCAGCAATTTCACCGATCGGCACTTTTGGCTATTTTTATGAACCCGATGTTCAGTTGGCCAAAGGTTCTCAAATCCTAAGATTTGACCTGGCTGACGTACCGAATAGCAACGTCAGCGCTCAACTTTTGGTAACTCAAACAACTCAGATTAAAGCTAAACCCGAAGATTCATCGAAACTGCCTGCCGATCAAATTGCTGACCTACTTTTAGGCACTACCTATGCCATTACTGGTTATGCCTGCATTTTGGGGCATTTTCGAGTAACTCTCGCCGAATCAATTCCCGGCTTCGGCAATATCGGATTTATTTATTGGCAGGACGTTAAAATTAAAAAAGACGGCAAAGAGGTTCCCTTTGACCCCGATGCTTTGACGATGACAATCCTGCAAGCAACTGTCTTTAAAAAACGGCCGGTAGATTCTGCTAACCTGAGCAGTACCGAGAAAACTACGCTGCCTTTAGGTCGAGTTTACGGCGTGAACAGCTACGGTGCGGAAGGATCTCACCTGAAAGTTTCCCTGAGTGAAGAACTGCCGAATTTGGGCAATACAGGTTATGTTTTTCCTAGTTTTGTTCAGTTCAAGCGGGGAGATAAAATTTTCGATCCGGTTCCGAACAATGTGGAATTGAACGTGCCGTATTTTTCGCAGCGGGACAATCCGCGTTTTGACTGGTCTACTTGCAACGTAACTTCGATCGCGATGGTATTTTATTACTACGGCGTTCGTTCTCAGTGGGGCGGACAGTTGGAGGATGAGTTGTTGCAGTGGTGTTTCGACTATGCCGGCCAGGGTTCTCAAACCGATCACAGCGTGCTTTCGGCGCTGATTCAGGCCTACGGGTTTAAGACGAGTTTTAGTACAACTCGCACGTGGGCCCAGGTGCGATCGGAATTGCTGAATCGACGGCCAGTAGTTTTAGCGGGAGATTTTACTGCGGCCGGTCACATTCTTACTGTAATTGGCTACAATTCTCAGGGTTATATCGTGCAAGATCCTTGGGGAGATGCACTCACTGGTTACAGCGATACTGAGGGGAGAAAGTTGATGTATCCCTACAGTTACGTCAATCAAGTTGCTGGGCCAGATGGGAATGTTTGGGCGCATTTTATCTCGCGCTAAGCTTTTTAGGTGCGATCGAGATTGCGACAGTCGATCCGGCTAGGGTTGGCAGTGCATTTGTGTCAATTTACAGCAGATTGCAGGTTTATAGGTACTATCAATATCCCCGTAGGGACACGGCAATGCCGTGTCCCTACCTCTATTAGATATATCGTTTGTATCGCAGTCTCGATCGCCCGCAAGATTACTTAATAATTTTAACTATTTTCATTGCGTTACGCCTTGTCCCATCTGCACAAAAACCTAATTATGGGAGAGGTCTAATCAAAAGTCAATGAGAAGTCGATGAGAACTCACTCAAGTTCTCAAATAGCCACCTGATTTAATAAAAATACGGTAGAAAGTGCGATCGACCCGATTTGCATATCCCCCCATTCTTTGTAGGGGCAATCCCCCCGCGGTTGCCCTCGTGGGCGGGGGGGAGGCACTCTTGGCACTCCCAAGGTCGATCGAGAGACTATTTATCAATACATCTTTATCAAATCTTTACAGAGTTTTATGCAATCAAGCCTTATGGTTGATACAACAAATTTTCAGTCTTTTTTAAACCAGAAATAGGTGGTGGGATGCCAAATTTTAATTGTCAAGTTTCAAGAAGTGCGATCGCCTTTATCGATTCTCAAGTTGAAGATTATCAAAGTTTGATTGCCGGAGTAACACCGGGTACGGAAGTAGTGGTTTTGGATGGGGACAGGGATGCGATCGACCAAATTACCGAAGTTTTGGGCGATCGCAGCAATATAGATAGCATTCACATCATTTCTCACGGAGCTCCCGGCAGCTTGCAACTGGGCAAAACCAGATTGTGTTCTGACAATCTGGAAACTTATTCCAAGCAATTTCAGCAGTGGCGAAGCGCTTTAAATCGGGGTGCGGACATTCTGATTTACGGTTGCAATGTCGCATTGACATCCTTCACCTTCATCCAGCGCATCGCCCAACTCACAAATACCAACGTTGCCGCCTCCAAAAACCTCACCGGCAGTGCAGCAAAAGGCGGCGACTGGGAACTAGAAGTGACAACCGGGAAAATAGCAGCCTCTTTAGCATTTCGGCCTGAAGTTCTAGCAGCATACAGCCACGTCCTCTCCACCTTAAGTGAAGCTAGGAACTATAATGTCGGCAAGATTCCTATTGACATGGATACGGGCGACTTGAACGGCGACGGTTTCCTAGACTTAGCCGTGGTCAACCAGGACTCCAACAATATTTCCATATTGTTGGGGACGGGTACTACGGGCAGCTTTGTTACTGCTACCACCTTGTTTGACCCAAAGGATATTGTCAAGTCCATTGTAGTGCGCGACTTTAATGTAGACGGTAAACTCGATTTAGCTGTAGGGAATATACCTGCTGCTGCTAACCCCGGTTACGTTTCCATCCGGCTGGGCACAGGTACTGGCAGTTTTGGTGATCCTACCAAATTCGCTTTAAATATTCATCATAGCTCGATCGCAGCCGGCGACTTCAACGGAGATGGCAAGTTAGATTTAGCCACAGCCCCGAGGTTTGGCAGCAACGATTCAACAATTTCAATACTTTTCGGATCTGGTACTGGTAGCTTTGGTCCTCCCGTTCCACTTAATACAAACAAACCAAAGTTTACTGTTGCCACAGCCGACTTTAACGGCGACGGCAAACTCGATTTAGTCACGTCGAACAATGAAGTGACTGACAACATCTCCGTTTTCTTAGGAGATGGTAATGGCAACTTTAACTCCCCCGTTAACCTTAGCGCGGGTAATCTTGTTGGGAGACAGAATCACTTTGTCGTCACAGGGGACTTTAATGGCGATGGCAAACTCGATCTCGCCGCAAGTAACGACATTTCTGAGAATGTCTCAGTCTTCTTGGGAGATGGTACGGGTAATTTTAGTAATGCTACCAACTTTGCTGTCGCAAGTCGTGTCTTTTCTCTGGTTGCAGGCGACTTGAACGGCGACGGCAAACTCGATTTAGCCATGCCTACCGGCGGGAACAAGGTTTCAGTCTTGTTAGGAGATGGTACGGGTAATTTTGCTAATCTCAGCAACTTTACTAACCTGGAGACTTTGGGGGGAAATCGTATAGCTGCGGCAGATTTTAATGCTGACACCAAGTTGGATTTAGCTACTACGAACGGCACTTCTAACAATGTCTCGGTTCTGCTGAATACATCGAATACAGTTAATTTCGGTGCGGCCACTTACAAGGGCGTGGAAGGAACAACAGACACAGTAGTTGATATTCCCGTCATCATCACCGGTGGCACTCCCTTAAACGATGTAGTTGTGCCAATTCTCCTCGACCCCACTAGCACAGCCACCCAAAATTCAGACTACACCTTTTCCCCTACTTCGATTACCTTCCCTGCTGGTTCAACAGGTGCTGCACTCACCAAAAATATTGCAGTTACTATCAAACCTGACAATCTCCCTGAAAACCCGGAAACCGCAATTTTCAACTTGGGTACAATTACTGGTGGGATTGCGGGCTCCACAAAAAAAACAACTCTAACTATTTCAGACCAGGTTTCTGTTGCTTATGCCATTGCCACCGATACTGCCAGCATTGACGAAGGTAATAGCGGCAAAAAACCTCTAACTTTCACTGTGACTCGCAGCAACGTCACTAACGGGGCAAGTAGCGTCAAATATGCGATCGCAGGAACAGCTACCAACGGCAGCGATTATAACAATATCGGCGGCACTTCTGGGGCAAAAACTGCTACTGGCACGATTAATTTTGTGACAGGTGAAACATCAAAAACCATCACTCTGGATGTGTTAGGCGACACTACGGTTGAACCCGATGAAACTATTACCGTCACCCTGTCAAATCCCACAAGCGTCCCAGGGGTAACACCAATAATTACGGCTGATACCGCTACCACAACTATTATTAACCACACTGCACCGACACCGCCACCAGCACCACCGGCACCACCGGCACCACCAACACCGCCACCAGCACCACCAACACCGCCAACACCAGAACCACCAACACCGACACCAACGCCGACATCGAATACAGTTAATTTCGGTGCGGCCACTTACAGCAGCGTGGAAGGAACAACCGACACAGTAGTTAATATTCCCGTCAAGATCAGCGGTGGCACTCCCTCAAACGATATAGTTGTCCCAATTCTCCTCGACCCCACTAGCACAGCCACCCAAAATTTAGACTACACCTTTTCCCCTACCTCGATTACATTCCCCGCAGGTTCAACAGGTGACGCACTCACCAAGAATATTGAATTTACAATCAAGCCTGACAGTATCTCTGAAAACCCCGAAACCGCAATTTTAAACTTTGGCACAATTACTGGTGGCATTGCCGGCCCCACAAAAACAACAACGCTAACTATTGCCGATCGAGGTGCTGTTGCTTATGCCATTGCCACCAATACTGCCAGCATTGACGAAGGCAATAGCGGCAAAAAACCTCTAACTTTCACTGTGACTCGCAGCGAGGACATTAGCGGGGCAAGTAGCGTCAAATATGCAATAGCAGGAACAGCTACCAACGGCAGGGTAATCGCATCTTAATTTCGATGTCATTGTCAAGAAGATTGGCTTGACATTTGACAGAGGGATTCAACGAAA
>NZ_JAUBOV010000045.1:0-59715 GCF_036700405.1 Microcoleus sp. T3_D1 | reverse complement strand
CCTCTTCCACAAAGAGTAAATTTTATTGTAAGGTTTGTGGAAAATGCCACAAGATATCAATTCAATCGCACTTTAAAATTGCATCATTCTTAACAACAGGCAAGATGCCTCTTCCACAAAGAGTAAATTTTATTGTAAGGTTTGTGGAAAATGCCACAAGATATCAATTCAATCGCACTTTAAACCTGCGGCTGCGGCTGTGGGAAATTCGATCGGCACAAATGTAACTCCAAACTGTTCTCTAGAACACGGTACAATATGCGCCACTCGTTTAGGAGGATTTTTCCGGTTTCCAGTCTTTGAGTCAAACTCAATTATACCCGTAGCTCCCTCGGCTTTAAAGTTGGGATCGGCTAAAGTTTTTTGCATTCCTTCACGGCTGGGTTCTGGCTGCATTTCTAGGGCTTTAATCAGCGTCCGGGCTGCATCGTAGGTTAAAGCCGATCGAGTATTGACCGGGCCGCCCCACAATTTTTCAGCGTTTTGGGGAAATTTTTTGTCAAAACTTATTAACGGATGCCAAAACACAGATATGCCCAGTTTTTCTACAGACTTTAGCTCTTTTCCTACTTCTAACGTTCTCGGCTCGTACAGAGTCCAGGGCCCGACAATCCAATTGCGATCGCCATTAGCTTTAATCATTGCGATCGCATTTTCCAGGGAATTAGTGACTTGACCGTCTGGAATGACAAGTAAGGCTGTTTTTCCGGCTTTCTCAACTTCTTTGATTGCTGCTTCGGCGTCTAAAATATTTTTAGATAAATCGTAATAATTCCTAATTCTAAAAGTCGAGCCTCCTTTGGCTTCAAATTGCTCTTTAAATTCTTCCCACAAAGAAGCGCTAAACGGACTGTTGGGATTGTAAAATACTGCAACTTTTTTCTCGCCGACCCCTAGCAGTTGATTTACTAAAGATTCAGCTTCTATGCTAGTTGTCGGAGCCGTCCGAAAGAAAAATTTTCGAGGTTTTCGCGTCAGTTCTTCTGTTGTGCTTCCCGGAGAAATGGCTACGAGTTTATTTTGATTGTAAATATCTACTGTTTCAACAGTCATGTCGCTGGTGTAGTGTCCGATAACTGCTAGAATATCGGGCCCAGCGACCATATCCTTAGCCCTTTGAACGGCGTAGGATTTGATATTGCCATCATCAGCAATGATGACTTTGAGACCTTTTCCTTTAATAGCTTTTGGTTCTAGAAAGCGTTGACCGGGAAAATCTTTATTGTTCTCATTTGCAGCCAGAAGACCTAAATTAACTTCGGTTTGAGCTTGAGCAATGCCGCGGAGCAGTTCTTCTGCTAAATTTGCGTTGAGGATGCTGCCGTCCTGATTTCGACGGATAGGAACAACAATTGCGATCGTATAATATTCTGCATTTATTGCCTTTAGCAGAGCATTGTTGATGTAAATTAAAGTTTCTGGATCTCTGCGGTCTTCCCGCCAGGACTGTTTGAGCAATTTTAAAGCTTCGGGATAATTTGAGTCGGCAAACTCATTAATTCCCCTTTGTTTTGACCACAAGGCGGAGGTTTGCACTAGGAGTTTTTCGCCGGAACTTACACCATCTGCGGAGGGTGTAGCCAGCGTTGGTTGCGGGGAAATCCTGGGGATTAGCGGGGAAATTCTGGGGATTAAAAATACGATCGCCCCAAAAGCCGCAATTCCCGCAAAGCCGAACAGCAGCCAGCGCCAGCCCGATCGCAACTTCCGCGAAGTTTTGGGTATCTGGGGCCCTGGGACGATCGACAAATCCAAGTCTTGCAAAACTTCCTCAACAGATTGGTAGCGGTCTTGAAAGTGGAAACGCACCATCTTAGTTAAAATATTTTTAAGCTTGTCGCTAACTTTTACCGCAGGGCGATCGGGCGTCGAGTAATCCCAGATAATTTCGCAAGTATGGGGGTCTTGTGGCAGATTGGTGGGAAGCTGCCCGGTGAGGGCTTGAATCGCGATTATTCCTACTGCATAAATATCATTGTAGGGTTGCGGGGTAGACTGCGGATTGTATTGTTCAGCAGGCATATAACCCCTAGTGCCGATCGCCTGCGATGTTAATATTTCACCAGTAGAGTTAGAGGTAAAAGTGCTGATTTCTTTGACCGCCCCAAAATCTATTAAAACAATTTGTTGATTTGTTTGGCGCCGAATTAAGTTAGAAGGTGTAATATCGCGGTGAATAATATTTTCTTTGTGGACAGATGTTAATATTTCCAGAACTTCCCGCAACAAAGCAACGGTATTTTGCTCATTCCACCGATCGCCTGCAGTGAGTTCTTGACTAAGCGGATGTCCTTCAATATATTCTTGAACCAAGTAAAAATAATCGTTTTCTTCAAAGCTATCGAATAATTCGGGAATGCGCGAGTTTTTGCCGAGACGGCGCAAAGCGCTAGCCTCTCTTTCAAATCGCTTCCTTGCCCTCTCCAAGACGCGCGGATCGTTCGATAGGGGAAAAGGAATTTCCTTAACAACGCACAGAGGATTATTAGGTTTGTTTATTTGTACAGCCGTGTAGGTTCTAGCAAACCCTCCCTCTCCCAACAAAGCGAGAATTTCGTACCTTTCATGTAGGATATGCCCTAAGTTGACACACATAAATCTTCCAACACCTCTTGACAGGCTGCGGCCTTTAATGTTGATTATAAGCTTTTTTGTTGCCCAATACAGCTTGGCAACATATCAAATTCATCTGTGTCTATATCAAAAATACTATAACTCTCAGCAATTGGCAATTCTACATTAGTGAGGAGCGATCGCTAATTATCAATTATCTTTCTGCTAACTTGCTGAGTACAAAAGCAGCTAAAAATCCGCAGACAGTAATTAGTCCGGCAAAATCGTGAGTTTCCTCGAATGCTTCGGGAATCATAGTATCTGAGATCATTGCTAAAATACCCCCTGCTGCTACGGCGGTAGTAGCGGCTATTACTTCTGCAGAAAAGCCGCTGAAAACCGTATATCCTAACAATGCTGCGATACCGGAAATAACTGCGATCGCACCCCAAACTCCAAAAATGTAACCCATCGATCTCCCTGCTTTTTTCATACCGGCGGCGCTGGAGAGCCCTTCGGGAATGTTGGAGAGAAAAATTGCCGCTACTGTCACCCAACTGACAGCGCCTCCAGAAATCATGCTGACGCCAACGACGATCGACTCCGGTATCCCGTCTAACAGCGCGCCGAGGGCGATGGCTAATCCGCCATCGCCTGACTCTGTTTTAGCTGGGTGCAAAGCGCCCGATCGCTTGCGGTGTTTTGCTCCCTGCTGACTCAAAAACCAATTGGCGGCTGTGTAGACAGTAGCGCCCCCAAAAAGCCGATCGCTGTCGAGTCGAAACCGCCGCGCTTGTAAGCTTCATCCATCAGTTCAAAGGATAGCGCTGACATCAGCACACCAGCGCCAAAAGCCATAATTGTCGCGATCGCCCGCTGAGGAATGCTCACAAAGTAACCCACCGCCACTCCCAGTAGCAGCGCCGAACCCCCCACTAAACCCCCAAATTCTGCCTGCAACCACACTGGAAGCATCAGCCCTACCTCAGAGGAAAATTTTTTATGCCCGCCTACCAAAAATTCGGGGTTAGAGCCTCCCCCTTCTAGGGGGACTTTTATTAATTAATCTATTCCTATGATGGATATGTTATCATAGGAATAACAGGAGAAAAAAAGATGCTAACTCTAGAATTTAAGATTTATGCAAAACCGAATCAATTTCAAGCGATTGATGAAGCGATTAGAATTTGTCAATTCATTCGCAACAAGTCTATTCGCTTGTGGATGGATGGTGGGGCTAAATCTTGGTTCGATCTTTCTAAATACTGTGCTATTTGGGCTAAAGAGTTTGACTTTGCAAACAAGTTAGGCGCAATGGCTCGGCAAGCAAGTGCAGAAAGAGCGTGGGCTAGTATTTCTCGATTCTATGAAAACGTCAAAAAAGGAATTAAAGGGAAAAAAGTTGGTTTCCCACAGTTCCAAAAAGACTGCCGTTCTGTGGAGTACAAGACCAATTCTTGGAAACTCTCAGCAGATAGAAAGTCAATCACCTTTACCGATAAATGCGGGATTGGCAGATTAAAGTTAAAAGGTACTCGTGACCTAAATTTCTATCAGCCAGAGCAGATTAAACGGGTGAGACTGGTTAAAAGAGCAGATGGATATTACACTCAATTTTGCATTCAAGTAGACAGAATTGAGTTAGCCCCATCAACCGGGAAAACTATCGGCTTAGATGTAGGGCTAAAGGAGTTTTACACCGATTCAAATGGCGCAATGATTCCTAATCCTAGATTTCTGCGTAAGGGTGAAGTGCAGTTAAAACGTGCTCAACGCTTAGTAAGTCGGAAAACAAAAGGGAGTTCAAATCGCCGCAAAGCTAGAGTAATTTTAGGTAAGCGACACCTCAAAATAAGTAGGCAACGTAAAGATCATGCTATCAAGTTAGCAAGGTGCGTAATCACATCAAACGATGTAGTAGTCTATGAAGATTTGAGAGTGTCCAACATGGTTAAAAATCATTGTCTGGCAAATTCAATTAGCGATGCTTCTTGGTATCATTTCAGAATGTTCTTAGAATATTTTGGAAAAGTGTTTGGTCGGATTACCATAGCAGTAAACCCTGCTTGCACTAGCCAAGAATGTAGTAAATGCGGTGAAATCGTTAAGAAGTCTCTATCCACTCGTACTCATATTTGTAAATGTGGATGCGAAATCGATAGAGATCATAATGCTGCAATTAACATCCTGAATCGCGGGATAGGTACGACAGGTCATGTCGGAACTTCGATCCTAGAGATCGTAAACGCTTAGGGAGACTAGACCTCTGGATTAGGTGCGGCAACGTTCTTAATTTAAGTCCAGTCTTTGAACTAAGAATCCTCACGCCTTTAGGCCCAGGAGTGTCAAAAAGCCAATAAAAGAGCGCTGTAAATTCCAGCACCAAGAGCAAATGCCCAAAACCGACTTTCTCGTTCTTCTGGCAATTCTTCTTTGAGGACGTTGAGAACAATTCCTCCCGCTAAAAAAGCAAATAAAACTGCGATCGCAGTTTTTCCAATTTCAGTAGCGCTACCCAACACCCACCCCAGAATAATAGCTGCTGCTAGTATCCAGCGTCCGATGCGGTCATAAATATGTTTGTGGTGTTCCCGCAAACCAGAGTCGTTCACTGCAAAGTGCAGGGCCATTGCACAAGAAAACAACAGGAGATTGGTAATGCCCGGTTCTTCCCGATGCACCAGCAGATAGCCAATCAGAGCGTTGTAGATTGAAAAAGAGCCTATGTGCAACCAAAAAACACCAGGACTGGTCACATCCTCTTCGCCACGCTGACGAGATAAATTTGCAATTTGCTCCAAGCCGTAAAATACAGTCAATCCTAACAAAGCTATTAAATAAACGTGGTGTTCTAGATAGGAAATAACTCCTGCTTCTACTTGCTCTAATACCGCTTGGTGCAGATTTAATTCCGGTAAAATATGCACAAAAACATAAGCTACCGAAACCCCACCCGCCGCAGAAAGCCAGCCACTGCGAGGAATAGGAGCAAACCGCAACTTGCCGCAAAATAAATGTGTCAGCGCTAAACCAATGGCAATCAGCGCGGTTAAAGCTAAAGTATTAGGAGCCGATCGTAAAGCTGCTGTTATTACCATAATTCTGCTCAACCAAATTAATCCTGTTTTAAAGCTTTAAGGACTTGGTGATACCGCTCTTGCACATCTTTCTGGTCTTGCTCCTGAGATATTTGTTCGAGGCTACTATTTAAAATCATATCCGCGTGACGGCGTAAAGCTTCTCGTTGTTTGGAATTGCGGGTGTAAGTGGCGATGCAAGCTATAGCTTCCAATAAGCGAATTGTTACCGCCACATCTGATTTACTGTACTGGCGAATTTGGTTAAATGCAGCATCGACTAACCCTTCAAATGTCACTCCTTCAACAATGACGCGCAAATTCTGTTCATCGTCGTAGCGATACGGCGAGGGAAAATCCCTTTGAGCGAGGCGGGATAATCCGGCGCTGAGTCGATCGATACACCGAATCGCAGTAAACGGATCGTTGATAGCAGGAGAAATCGCACGCAAGGCAATTTCAACTAACTGATCGATGGGAAATTCTACATCTTGATATTCCGTCCGTTCTTTGCCCAGAATAAAAGCATCGTTAATCTGTTGGCTCAGGCGTTGATTCACCCCTTTTTCCGGGAAAACCATCGCTACATCGCTGCCCTTGACGATAAACTTTCCCGGTCGAGTTTTAAGACGTAGAAGCAGATTGTACTGACGGGCAATTTTCATTAATTCGTCGTCATCGATTGCTTGCAAATAACCCTCACCAGTGGCTTTGATTGGACTTGCTTCTGAGTCAAAATTTGCAGGAAGTTCTCCCACTTGTCGCGAGTTGTTCGCTTTACCTTCTCCGATTTTTTCGGGAAATAGACGATCTAGAGCTTTGTCTAAATCGCCACTAACCTGAGTAATTACATGGGACGCTTGAATAATGGTTGATGCGTGATGGATAAAGTAAATCAGTACGCCGATACTGGCAATTGCCAATCCGGTACCAACTGTAACCGAGAGTTGGGGTACAAAGAGACTGTATCCTTCTCCTTCTGCATGAATGGTTCGCAGTACGAGCAAACAGTAAATAAACGTGCCAATGAAAGTGCCAAGCACGATTTGATTGCCCGTATCCTGCATAAAACTACGCAGCAATCGGGGCCCAAAATTGGAGCTCGCCAACTGAAGCGCCACAATAGTAATAGAAAAAGCTGTAGCAACAACGCTGATCATTGAACCGGCAACCGATGAAAGAACCGCTCGCGCACCATCGGCTCCACCCGTGTAAATCCACCTCCAGTTTGGTATATTACCCGTGCGGTCAAGTGTCAGCATTGCGATCGCTAAAATCATCGATCCCACCGCCATCAACGTTGGGATAAACCAGTAGCTAGAGTGCAGCGAGTCCCAAATTTTGCTTAATTTGACATTTTTCATGAGTTGGGGTGGCGTGAAGATTGTCCGTTGCCGTCAGGTTGCGATCGCAGTTCAATTAGTTTTTGCAGAGAACCGCTGATGCTGCGGGGTTTGGGAACTTCGCCATTACCAGCGGGCCATCCTTCGCGTTGACGTTTGCGATCGCCATCCGTCTCTTCGGTTTGATCGTGAAACAAAATTTGCTGCGTAGGAAAGGGCAAGTCGATGCCATTGGCACTCAGCTTTTCCTTAATCGCAGAAAGTACCTTGTCGCGCGATCGCAGATCGTCCATTCGTCGCGGCGGAGCAATCCACCATCGAGCGCGGATATTGACGCTACTTCCTGCAAGTTCCATCAGCAGCACGTCAGGAGAAGGGTCCTTCAAAACCTCATCCACACTGTGCATGGCTTCCATCATTAACTGCTTGGCTCGGTGAAGATCGTCGCCGTAGCCGATACCAACGTCGTATTCCATCCGGCGTTTATCAAAGGCGGTATTAACAGTAACAGAATTGGTGAACAATTCCGCATTGGGAATTACAATCCGGCGACCATCATAGGTTCGGATTGTTGTAGCGCGAGTTTCAATATTTTCTACGGTTCCCTCAAAGTTTTTAAACACAATCTGGTCATCGATTTGGAACGGTTCAGTCAAAAGAATTAGGATACCAGCTAGGAAGTTTTGTAAGATATCGCGAAAGGCAAAACCAATCGCTACCCCGCTAATTCCCAGCAGTTGCACCAAATCGCCTGCTTTAAATGTGGGAATTATAATCGACAAGGCAATAAACAGACCAACCAAAACAGTAATACCCTGCGCTAACCTTCCCAACACCAGTCCCAAATTCCGGGATTGGCGGTGGTTGCGGGTAAGCCGCCTGACCGATATCTTAATTGACCTCCCAACAAAGAAAAAGATTCCAAAAACAACTAACGCTAGTATCATATTAGGCAGCAGGACAATGAAGCCATCGATCATGCTCTCAATCTTGTCCCAGACTCCGGATATTTCTGCTTTCATAAAACTTCCTCTTGCATCAGTGGTTATTGATTGTATTAAAATTAGCCATGTCAAACTCTATCTTAAGGCGGTAAATTACTGTAACGTGAGGCTAATTTAGGACTTACACAGCCACAGTAAATATTGGGGATGGTTCGTTACGCAGAAAGCTAACGCACCAACAATTTTTTTCAAGTGGATATCGAAGCCACATCTTGACCGTTGAGTTTTTGTGCGATCGCATCCAGCACCCTCTGTTCTGCTTCGGAAACCTCTCCGCTATTTTCGGCAATGCGACGGCATTGAGCTAATAGCGGTACTGCAAAGTCGGGGTTAAGTTGCTCTAACAATGCACCCAATGGTTTGGGGGACTTGATGTTAGCAGCAATCCTTTTGAGAGAATCGGCATTTAATTGCAATGCCTTCAATTCTGGCAGAATATCTTCCCAGTTTTTGTTGGGATAACTTGCCAAAATCATGTGAACCATAATTTGATCCATCACTGCTTGCTGCGCGATCGCCCGATCGAGATATTTCTCGCTTTGTTGCTGAATCGCTTGCAATGTTTCGGTTCCAGGTTCTTCAGTATCTTCCCTCAGTTTGGCTTCGTAAAACTCGCGCGCCGCATATCCCAGCGCGTACAGCATCGTAGCATTCGTACTCGCACCAATCATCGCGCCAGCCAGCGGTACGTTGCGTAAAAAGCCCAAACCAGCTCTCATTGCGTTGCTACCGCCTAGCGCTAACCCAAAAATTGCCAAAACCTCGCCTTTTCGGGCTGGCTGTTGCAAATCCATCCCATAGGCGGCGGCAATTTCATAAACCATTTCGGTTTGAATTGCAGTAGTCGCGGCTAAATCGATCGCCAGCAGTGCAGCCGCGACACCGGGTAAAATGCTGCTAGCAAATCCGACACCACCGGCGTGGATCGCTTTTTCCACCATAATGCGATGGGCAATTTCGCTGGGATATTCATTGGGATACTTTTGTTGGAGTTGCTTGACTTGAGCTTCGGCTTTGGCTAAGTCAATGCGATCGCTAACCCCAACTAACCAATCAAGCCTGAGTACCCCCGCCACTTGTTTAACAAAGGGAAGATTGCCCACATAAGTTACCGCATCTCCGGTTCCTTGCGTCGCTTGTCCAATCAATCGATAAGTTTGTTTAGCAGCAGCTTGCCCCCAATCAACTGCTGTGTCAAAAACCGCTTTGCCTGTATTCAGTGCAGATTCTGTTGTCTCGGCAATGAAATTTAACAAACCAGGTTTTTGCTGTGAATTAGTTTCTTTTTTTAGGTTTGATTGGTCATCCATCACTGTTTTTTCAATTAACTACAACACGCCAGGTTTCCCGCTTGGACGTAGCCTCTCAAAGGCACTGTAATCGGCACCCAGCCATTCTCACCAAGATTTTGAATCGTCACATTTCGTGCGGAATCAATGATGCCAACCGCTTCGCTGTTAGCCGTCGGTTGTCGCCGAACATTAACACCATTCCTCGCAATAACCTGGCGACAGCTATCCGGTACTTGCGCTAGTAAAGATTCACCTTGAATCTGTGTTTGATTTGTATCAGCGGCGAACGAGGGAGCAACTAAAACCGTTGGCGTTAACAATATCGAACTTGTTAACGTTGTATATTTTTGCCAGATCCTCTGCTGTTGCATCGCTTTATCTTCTTTTAAATCTCTAGGCCAAAACCTTAGAAAAGGTTTTTAGCTCGTTCATCTTCTCCAAGAAAGGATGAATCATCATCCCAACGGTATAAAATAATTCGACTCGCTGCTGTGCTTGTTGAATTGTCAGGTTTTATCATCCCTAATCAAGCATAAACGCGAGGTTTGCGAGCGCCAAGAGCAGCACCAATCATTGCCGCTGCCAAACTCAGCAAAGAGCCAAGTAGAAATGACCAAACAGCTTTAGCTGTATTACCAGCTATATCGCGAACTTGATTTGGGTCTACATTCGGCGCTTGATTGGGTATATTAACGCCGCCCTGTTGTTGTACTTGATTGGCAATTTCTCCAGCATTAGCAGCCGCAGCGCCAACAGCACCCGATATCCCGCTTCCTAATAACCAAGCACTAAGTGCTAATGTAGCTCCCCAAAGAATTGCTGCATTCAAAAAAGCTGTTTTCTTGGTCATCGGCCCGCAGCTTTGAGCCATTACCCAACCGCCCAAAAATAGGGAAATCAGCAAACTGATAATCGACCAAATTACGACCCCAAAACCAACGGAACCTGCATCCGCGCCTGTTGCACCCGCGCTTAATCCGATCGCCATTGCCAAAGCGCTTAAAATTAGTTGAGTACCCAGAGCGATCGCAATTCCTGCCAAAATTGGCCCCCACCTCACTTGGTCGTGGTAATCCACCAGCGGATTGACGATTGTAGGCTCAGTGAGTGGATTGCCCGATCGATCTGGATAAGTCATAAAAGATTAACCCTTGCGTTACGTTGTGAGTTTTTTTCCCTTGATGGTAATTTAATTTTACTTAATAAGTATTACTAGAATATCTACCGACGGGCATAATATTTTCTTATTTTATGATTTTAACGATCGAAAGTAGTAATTTCGCTCATAAATCGAAATCTCATTCAGAAAAAACCCCAGCAGCTAGTTAGAAATGTCCTTAATTTTGTAGGAGCTCGCGTAGTTGAGGTGATAATAAAACCTGAGAAATCCTTGTGAGAGCTTTTGGCATAAAAGTTGTAAATTGACTCAACCCAGCCTACGAATAATTAGATAAATTTATCACGTTCAGTACGGTAGAGCTCAATTCATCTACCTAAAGATAGAAAAATCTAAAAAAAAATCGCTCTATTGATGATTTTCAATTGGCTGAATCCTTCATAAGAAGGAAGTATTAGAACTGATATCTATCTAAAGTAGGTGCAAAGCTTGATGTACATAGGTACAGAAAACAACAATGTTACTTTACAAAATTGAGGATTTTAATCCCAACTACCGCCAAGCAGCTTTTGAGGAGGACGATATCAAAGGGCTGGATGTGTATGGCGGAAGTACCTACGATAAAATTGGCACGATCGATACTGTGCTGGTAGATGAGACAGGACGTTTCCGCTATTTTGTGGTAGAGACTGGTTCTTGGATTGTTGACAAAAAAGTTTTACTTCCCATCGCTCTTTGTCGCATTGATTTTAATGGGCGGCGTGTTTACGCTACAAATTTGCGGAGTAAAGACCAAGTGGAAAAACTACCCAGGTATGAGCATGGGATGGCAGTTGATTACGCTTATGAAGAACAAGTGCGGGGTATTTATCGGACTGCAACAGTAGAAGGGTCTGCACCCGTAGAAGCATCATTACCTTTAGAAGCACCTGTTCGAGTTTCTACACGGCATGCTGTCTCGCCTCAAGCTAGTAATCCTGCTTATGACCGGGATACCTATACTTACGATAAAGAGCCCCAATTGTATCAGATGAACGAACAGGATCATCAAAAACTCAAACTGTACGAAGAACGATTAGTTGCAGATAAAACCCGTCGCAAAACAGGCGAGGTAATAATTGGCAAGCAAGTTGAAACCAAAACGGTACAACTGCAGCTTCCTGTAGAAAAAGAGCGAGTTGTGATTGAGCGCACTACTCCAGAATATGCAGGGAGTCGAGTAACTCCAGATACCGCCTTCAAGCAAGAAGAAATGGTACATTTTGATATCTACGAAGAAAGTGTGGATATCCAAAAGCAAGCGTTCGTGCGCGAGGAAGTGCAAGTCCGAAAAGAGGTTGAGCAAGATACGGTTGAGGCAACAGACACAGTACGTCGCGAAGAGTTAGAGGTAAAAAAAGAATGGGAATCGGATCGGAAAAAAAGTAATCCGCTTTAAATCAGCCAAATAGTCTCGTTAAAAATGCAAAAATCAGGAGGAAATTTATCATGTCTACTCGCAGGTATTTACCGTCAATCAGCGTAGCCTTTTTAGCTTTAGCCATTAGTGTCAGTGGCACTGGCTTTGTGCTAAGTTCCCAGGAAGTTGCTGCTCAACAAGCTAAGTCGAAATTTCCTGATGTACCGCCGAATTACTGGGCGCGTCCGTTTATTGATTCCTTAGCTGAAAAAGAGATTGTTACCGGATATGTAAACGGAACTTTTAGACCAAAACAGGTTGTGGATCGGGATGAATTTTCGGCGATGATCCGCCAAGCTTTTAATCGAGCAAGCGTTAGAAAGATACCCAGCGGAAGTTACTTTAAGGATGTGCCTAAAAACTACTGGGCAGAAACTCCGATTAAAGAAGCTTATGAAACGGGATTTATGAATGATTTTCCCGGAAAGGAGTTTCGTCCGAAGCAGCCCTTGACTAAAGCACAAGCATTAGTTGTGTTAATGAGGGGTTTAAATATGGATTACAATCCCCCTGTTGTCAAAACCGATCGAGCGACTGCAACTCCAGCAAAGCCAACTCCAGTAAATCAACGTCGAATTGCTAGGAACCGTTTGGCATTTCCCCTCGCAGCGACTGTTTTGATGCAGCCGTTATTACCTGTAGTGGCAAGGCTGCAGCCTGCGGCTGCGCCCGCACCTAAACCGGCTAAGGCTGTTCCACCAACGACGACAAAAGCTGCAACTGCGGCTGCTAAAAATTCGGCATTAGATTTTCTCAATTCGTACTATAAAGATGCCGAGAAACTTCCTAAATATGCGGTTGAGCCAGTGGCAGCAGCGACAAAGGCAAAGATAGTGGTCAACTATCCAGATCCCAGAGTTCTTAATCCGAACGAGTTACTCAGTCGGGGTAGTGCTACTGCCCTAATTCATCAAGCTTTGGTCAATCAAGGTCAGATAGAACCGCTTCCAGACAAGAATACTGCTAAGTACATTCCTACGAGTCCACGTCGCTAGTTCTGCCATCAACTTTAACTTTTTTACCCCTGGATTCGATTGACTCGAAACCAGCGATAACCGTAGGCTTCTAAGGGAATAGAGGGCGAGTCGGCATCGAGAGATTCATAGAGGCGATCGCCAAATAAATCGAACAGAGGGGTGTATTCGTTAGATTTGAGCGTCGCGGTACAAGGCTTGTCGGCTAGATTGTGGACAGCTATCACCCTCCTGCCTTCCCAGTCGCAGCAGTGGGCTAAAACCGAGGGAGAGTCGGTTTCGAGAATGTGCCACTTCCCCATACCCAACTCAGGACATTGCTTGCGGATGCGGATTGCACGATCCATCCAGTTAATTAATGAATCACGATCGCGCTGCGCTGCGGCGACATTGACCTTTTTGTAACCGTATTCTCCGATCGCGATCGCAGGTCTGGCAAGAGTATCAGTTGCAGCCGTCGAGAAGCCACCATTCGCTGCATCTGACCATTGCATCACCGTGCGAACGCTGTCTCGACCTTCCAGCGAAAGGTCATCGCCCATGCCAATTTCTTCGCCATAGCGCAGCATGGGTGTACCAGGCAGAGTAAACAGCAAACTGTAGACAAGTTCAATCCGGCGGCGGTCACCTCCCATCATCGGTGGTAAGCGACGACGAATCCCGCGGCCGAAAATTTGCATAGTTTTCTCAGGGGCAAACGCTGCAAAAATTTCCTCTCGTTCCGATGAAGTAATGCGATCTAGCGTCAGTTCATCATGGTGGCGCACAAAATTAAGCCACTGACAAATAGGAGGAATATCCGGTAAGGTTTTTAGTCCATCGCGCAATGCTGTGGATTCTTGACGCGCCAGGGCCAAAAACAGATGCTGGTTCAGCAAAAAGTTGAACAGAATGTGCATTCTGTCGCCCTTAGCAAAGTAGACAGGAATTTGCTCGCGATCGACATTTGCTTCTGCCAGCAACACAGCATGACCCTGACGCGATGACACAAACTCTCTCATTTCTTCCAAGAAACCTCGCAGGCTTTCGGGGTCTGCACCTTCGATGCCAATCCCCTTAATTAAAAAGGGAACAGCATCAATGCGAAATCCCGACACGCCCAGTTCTAGCCAGAAACCCATAATTTTGCAGATTTCTTCTCGTACCGCCGGATTGGCAATATTCAAATCTGGCTGTTCTTTATAGAAGTGATGCAAATAGTAAGCTTTTGCTTGTTCGTCGTACTCCCAAATACTGTCCTCGACATCGGGAAATATCAGTTGTTCTGGATCGGTTTTGGGTGGATTTTCTGACCAGACGTAGTAATTGCGATACTTGGAGTTTTTATCGCTTTTAGCTGCAAGAAACCAAGGATGTTGATTGGACGTATGATTTACTACCAGATCGATCAGCACGCGAATTCCTCGTTCCCTTGCTTGGTGCATGAACTCGACAAAATCTCCCAGGGTTCCCAGTCGCGGGTCAATGTTGTAGTAATCCATCACGTCGTAGCCATTGTCCCGGTTAGGGGAAGGATAAAACGGCAGCAACCACAAACAAGTAATTCCTAGTCCTGATAAATAGTCTAGGCGGTTGATAAGTCCCTGAAAGTCGCCGACACCATCGCCGTCCGAGTCCATGAAGGTTTCAACATCGAGGGAGTAGACAATTGCGTTTTTATACCAGAGGTCTTTCATTGCAGTAAATTTCTTAATAGAGAAACGGTGTAACATGGCTTTGTTCAGAAACCCGGTCACTGGATCGTTTAGGAAGCTGAATGCCACGAATATAGCTCATCTTTCGCAATATGAGCCTAAGTTTTGTTTGTCCCCATTAGAAATCTATCAATATAAAGGTAGATGAAATATCTATCAAGATAATAAATAAGTTACGTTTTTTAAATAAAAAAAAGGTTGATCGGGCTGACTACCATTAGCAGGAGCGATCGCTATTTCCGATTAGATGTTCACCCCAAGAGCCACCTTGTTTAGCTTGTAGCTGCACTGTCTTCGCTCTTTTTCGCCAAGACAGTGCTTTCGCCACCAACCTTAGTTAAATCGGTCAGCCCTTGTCAATCCTAACGACCTAGAAGTTGTGTTTGCCTTTAGCGATCGCCCATGCTGCCAACTAATCTTCTACCCAATTGAGTAACCCAAGAGAAGTAACAGCTCCAAAAAAGTGAGCGCCAATCAGATTGACGTTTGCCATCGTCACAAAAATATCTAGGGAACGAATCACATTTTCTGGCGCATAAGCTGCCATCGCTTGGGGCTGACTAAGAGTTTTCGCTAGCACTACAGCAACTGTTTCTTCAGAAGCGACAAACGCGATTAATACCCCCACCAAACTAGAAACTAATCCAATCCGTAAGGTGTGAGTAATATGCTCTTTGCTGGGATATACCTGGGAATTTTCGGCGTGCAAAAGTCGGCCTAAAAGCCTATAGCGAAAATCCCAAAAAATTCTAAAGCACAGCAATAATAGGCCAATTATTGCTAAAAATACCCCGAAACCAATACCTGCATTATTGGCTTGTTCGCTCATGTTGCGACCCAACATAGCAAATAATAAAACAATGCCGGAAACAGCACCCAAGAATAACTGTATCCAGAAGCTAAATCTACTGAACAAGCGAAAAGTTGCGACGAATTCGCTTTGGGTCAAGGGTTGCGACAAGGATTCTGGTTGATTCAGTTGATTCATTATATACACCTTATTGCTGAATTGATCGTCAAAGCAAACGACGTAAGAAATAGGTTCTGCTTGTCTTCCTGTCGCAAGCGATCGCCTTGTGGTTAGCTATTAGAGTTTTCCTTAAAAGTCAGTTAAGGGCAGGACAGGATGCCGGATGTTTGGGAACCGAATTCGGCAATTTCCGGTAACAAAAAGGTTGAACTCAACACAGAAACTGCCGTTGTGGTTGATTTGATTTTCCTAAAATCCTCCCGGTTCTGAACAATCAACTTCTTGCGACAATGGGAATTTAGAGTCTTAAAAATCGACTTAGCCAAAACGTCTATTGTTTCTGTTCACCATTTCAAAATCTTGCTTCTATCTCTATTTAATCTAACTAGCCCAATCTTGCCATCTGTCTGATGCCATAAGAAAATATCCCCCTGATGGAGGATGATTGAGGAAAAATTTATGATAGAGCTTTGAGTTAAGTGCGATCGCACTATTGGCGATAGATGCTGGATTCCCAACTCCCGCACCGGGGCGCATCTATTCTTGCAACGTCCATAAGCTAGTTAGGGCCGTTATTGCAGATTTGTCAGATATATCATTATGGAAAAGCAGGTATTTTTGCTTTCCGTTTACACCTTAGCTCTTGATAGCCTTCGGATTTTTTTTTGACATTCTTTTTAGCGTCGCCAATTCTAATTGTTATTCAAACTTCGGTTAAAGAAGTTTTCATCAAAAATCTACTATACCGCTGGCAGACTCCTCCATCAGGCAAGCCATCTTATAGCCCCTAAAGCTATATTTGTCAAGCCCAATAAATGTGAAATTTCTTACTCAATCAACCGATGACACTCCCGCTCAAGACAGATTTAAAAATTTTCTAAACAAGCTAATCTTTAACTTAAGAAATAATAACATAAATTATCTGTTTAAGAACTCAGTTAACTGGAAAAGAATGCACTATTGCCTATGGCAGCAGTCGTGAACAACTAAATTGTCAAAAAATATGAAACAGCCCAACTCACCCACCGACAGCATTAAACAGTCAATCGGACAGGCAGCTTCTCATGTGTGGTTTGAGCGACTGGCAAGATTGGGATATGCTTCCAAAGGCTTAGTTTACTTTATTGTCGGTTTTTTAGCAGCACAAGCAGCCTTTAGTATGGGCGGCAGGACAACCGATACTAGCGGTGCATTATCAGAAATTGTTAACCAACCCTTCGGTAAATTTCTGCTATTTCTGGTAACGATTGGCCTTATTGGTTATGCCCTTTGGCGTATCGTTCAGACAATTCTCGACCCAGAACACCAAGGAGACAAATTGGATGCCAAGCGAATTGCCCAACGCATTGGCTACGCCTTAAGTGCTTTAGGATACGCAGGTTTGGCTTTAACGGCTGTAAAACTGATAATGGGTTCGGGCGGTGGTAAGAGCAATACAACCGAAGATTTGACAGCCCAAATTTTAGCGCAACCGTTTGGACAATGGCTAGTAGGATTGGCAGGATCAATTGTTATTGGCGTAGGATTTTCTTATTTCTACGAAGCATATAAAGCCAAATTTCGCCGCCATTTCAAGCTAGATGAAATGAGCCAAGCCGAGCAAACTTGGGCGATACGCTTGGGTCGATTCGGAATTGCGGCCCGTGGGATTGTTTTCGTTATAATCGGTATTTTCTTAATTCAAGCAGCCAAGCTATCAGATGCCAGTCAAACGAAGGGATTGGGCGAGGTGTTGGCAATTCTGGGACAACAGCCTTTTAGTCCAGTGATTTTGGGCCTAGTACCTTTGGGTTTAATTGCCTATGGCATCTACTCGGTAATTCAAGCTCGCTATCGGAAAATTTTGCGATCGTAAACTGGCGCGTTATACAGAGAGTTTTGAGTACAACAAGTTTTTTGAATTAAGAACTTATCCAACTCAAAACTCAAAACTTTTACTAGGCGTCCTGATAAAATCACCTGCTTTTAAGTCGGGATATTTTAACTCAAAACTCAGGGCGGGCACTCTTGGCACCGCCCCTACTCAAAACTCAGGGCGAGCACTCTTGGCACCGCCCCTACTCAAAACTCAGGGCGAGCACTCTTGGCACCGCCCCTACTCAAAACTCAGGGCGGGCACTCTTGGCACCGCCCCTACTCAACTCAAAACTCCTAAAAACTTATGGCACAAATTGGTTATCATGCTTCGCACGAACAGTTTAAGCCCAGCGAACTGCTGAAATATGTCCAAATTGCAGAACAAGCTGGCTTTACCCATGCCCTTTCTTCCGATCACTTTCATCCTTGGAGTGAAGCGCAAGGACAAAGTGGTTTTGCTTGGTCTTGGTTGGGTGCAGCAATGCAAGCAACGCCGAGGCTTTCCTATCGAGTTGTTTGCGCTCCCGGACAGCGGTATCATCCGGCTATTATTGCCCAAGCTGCGGCAACGTTGGCAGAAATGTTTCCCAATCGTTTTTGGCTTACGGTTGGCAGCGGTCAAGCGTTGAACGAACATATTACTGGGGATAAGTGGCCTACTAAGAGCGATCGCAACGCGCGCCTCAAAGAATGTGTCGATATTATCCGCGCCCTTTGGGCAGGAGAAACCGTCACCCATCGCGGTTTAGTGTGCGTAGAAGATGCAAAACTCTATACCCGCCCGGAAATTCTCCCATTAATTATCGGCGCCGCAGTTACCCCAGAAACCGCAGAATGGTTGGGCAGTTGGGCAGATGGATTAATTACTACTTCTCGCCCACCCGAACAGTTAAAAAAAGTCGTCGATGCGTTTCGTCGCGGTGGTGGAGAAGGGAAACCAATGATTTTGAAAGTGCAGCTTTCCTATGACAGTAATGCAGAGAAAGCACTACAAGGCGCTCATCATCAATGGCGTAGTAACATCTTCAAAAGTAAAATGCTGACAGAACTGATAACACCCGATCGATTTGATGCCGCCGGGGAGTTTGTGCAACCAGAGGAGTTATATCAACACGTCCGCATCTCGGCAGACCAAGAGCAGCATATTGAGTGGTTGCAAAAAGATATTGAATTGGGGTTCGATCAACTAATTTTGCACAACGTTAACCGAGAACAAGAGCAGTTTATTGAGGTGTTTGGCGAAAAAGTAGTGCCAGCGCTGACCAAAACTTGATCTTGGCATCTACCTAATTCAAGACTTTGAATTCTGATTCAATAATTGCTGAATCTCAGCCCGCAAGGCAGCAATTTCAGTTTGAAGTGCTGCCATTGATTTCGCTCCTGCTAATTCTGCTTCGTCATCCTCTGCATCGCGACCAATAAAAAATGTGGCGATGGTCGCAGTTACATAACCAAAAACCGCAAACGCATAGAGTGCCAGAACAAGGCAAAGTATGCGACCTTCTGGCGTTTTGGGCCAATATTCCGAACCCATTGTCATCATCAGCATTGCCGTCCACCATAACGCTGTGCCGTAATTATTTAACCCGGAGGAACCATCGGCGACTTCTTTTTCAAAAGCATACATCCCTGCTGCACCTACCAAGGTAATAATTATCGTTAGTCCTACGACATAGCCAAATCCGCGACGGCTAACACTCGCAGCTAATGCCCGCATCCCTCGATTCGTACCAGTCATAACTCGCAACAACTGCAAACTTCGCACAGCCCGTGCTGTTTTGAATGCTCGCACAACTCGTACAATCCGAAAGGTACGCAAAGCTGGCAACAGCAGAGAAAAAGCCGTTATCCAATGGCTTTTGATATAGGAAATTTTGCGGGGAGCCAAGGCAAATTTAACTAGAAAATCTGCAATAAAGATAATCCAAATAGTAGTGCTAACGACTTCTAGCAGTGGATTTAACCCCCAAATTAATTCAATAATAAATAGGGCTAGCCACACAAATGCCAGCACCAGCATGGGAGCTTCCAGCCAATCTTCTAGCTGTTGCAAAATCTCGTTTTGCTCTTGTTCTATGGCTTGTTTTTCTGCCTGGTTCGGGGTCTTCATCTACCTACCAAATCATTAGAAGTTGTCTTTTACGCTGCATTTTAGCATAAGCTTTAGCCCACGGCACAGCAGTAAAGCCGTGGGCGATTATTGACGCGCAAATAATTAGGCTACTAATGACCCAAGCTGACTCTAATCCCGTTTTACGTAGCGCCAGCATGGCATAGAAAATCGCTGCCCCACCGATAGGACCCAACCATCCTAAAAACAAAGTATCTTGCCAGCTTTTTAGCTGACCCAGCTCATGTGGTCGAAGACAGCGCAACTAACTACAAACCCTTGTTAGGAATGAGAATTAAATAACTTCCACAATTTTGTGGGATGGGCGTCCCGCCCGTCCTTTTTGGACGGGCGGGACGCCCATCCCACAATAACAATTAAAATTGTAAGTTATTTAATTCGCGATCCTTAAATTCATTCACACTCTAACGCCCTTCCCTCTTCACGTCCAACTCTTCACGACGCAGTGTTTCCGTTGCCTCAACAATCTCCGTTTCAACTTCTTTCCTGATGTTAACTTCTTCGCGCACGAAAGCTTCTTTTTTGATATCAGCAGTTTCTTCGTAAACTTCCATACGCATCACCGGTTCCTCCTTGAAGGGAGTATCCCGATTTACTGGCGCACCTGCCTTTTCGGGAGTTATACTCTCAATTACAACTCGCTCTTTTTCTGTGGGAATTGAAACTCGTGCCGTTTCGGTTTCAACTCGCTTGCCAATTGCTACCTCGCCAGTTTTGTGACGGCTTTTTTCTGCAACCAGTCGTTCTTCGTAGAGTCGAAATTTGTGATGCTCGCGCTCGTTCATCTGATACAATTGAGGCTCTTGTTCGTAAGTGTAGGTGTTGCGGTCATAACCAGCAGCGCTAGCTTGGTTAGAGACAGAACGCGGCATAGAAACTGGTGCAGATGCTTGTACAGGCAATGAGGTTTCTAAAGGCAATGATGCTTCTACAGGTGCAGACGCTTCTACAGTTAGAGTACGATAAACACCCCGAACTTGTTCTTCATAATCGTAATCCACCACCATCCCATCCTCATACCTGGGTAGTCTTTCTGCTTGGTCTTTACTCTTCAAACCCGTCGCGTAGATGCGTTCTGCCTCAACCTCCACTCGACAAAGAGCAACTGGAACTAATACCTTCTTGCCAAATATCCAGAAACCCGTGTCAACAACAAAATATCGGAAACGCCCTGTCTCATCAACTAGCGCGGTATCGATGGAGCCAATCTTCTCATCTGTATTTCCAGCATAGATATCCAGACCTTTGATATCTTCGCCATTAAAAGCAGCTTCGCGGTAGTTGGGATTAAAATCTTCAATTTTGTAAAGTAACATAGGAGTCCTTCTCTTTCTATCTATATCAACTTATGACCCCATTTTAGATAGAGCTTAAATTTGATGCTTCCTTCTTATGAAGGATTTAGTGAAACAGAATAGTAGGATGAGTAGATTTATTTTAAAATTTTTCTGTCTTTGGATAGATGACTGGTCATTTTTGATATAAATTCTGCACCCTCAAGTTTCACAAGAGGTTTTTAACTATTTTTATAAAAAAATACATTTATAAATTAGACTTTGATACTGTACATTAACGGATAAAAAAAAATAGCGGTTCTCAAAAAAGTGAGGTAGGCCCTATGCCCTATGCCCATGAGTACCTCATCTTTATGAGAAAGGCTATATATACATAATTTATTACTTTAAAAATAGACTCTTATATGAGATATTTTGGGGAAACACATTGGAACAACTTTGCCTTGATTATGCTACTCCGTATGTTTAAATATCATTATGAATATATGCAAGGCAGCCTCTTCAGCAAGCAATTTCCAATAACTGATGACTAATGACTAATAACTAATAACTAAGCTGTTCTGCAGCTAAATCGTATTTTTGTGCGGGCGAGACGCCCACCCCACAAGAACTTTATCAAATTTTAGTTCACAGTTTAAATGTGCAAAAGCTTAATAACTAATGACTAATAACTGATGACTGATGACTGATGACTAATAACTAATGACTAATGACTAATGACTAATGACTAATGACTAATGACTAATGACTAATGACTAATGACTAATGACTAATGACTAATAACTAATGACTAATAAAAACAAATTCCCCGGCCTAACCAGGGAACGAAAGATATTAAAAAAAGTAATGTTGTTTTAATAAATTGAATTTGCCAAAAAGCGGCGATAAATAAGTAGCAGCCCTGGTTGAGTTGAGAGCGGACGCCGGGGCGGGCAGTCCAGTGTAGATGCCGCACCCGATCGCATTTTCCAGTCTCAAGAAAACAGTTGCATTCATATTTGAGTACCAGTTAAGCTTGGCTGCTGTTGCGAGTCTGGCTAGCCAGCTCCAACAGTTGCGCCCAGCGTTTTTGGACTTGTTTGGGAGTGCATTTGAGCGCGGTGGCGATCGCCTTGTCGCTTTCTTGATTCCGCTTCATTTCTAACAGTTGCTGCATTTCGGGCGCAAGTTGAGCGCGAAATGCTTCCCATTTGTCCGAAGTCATTCCCAGCTTTTGATCGACATCAGCACCCAGCCATTCGTGGACGAGTTTCCAATTTTGAGTGCGGGCAAATTTTTCGACGTGGTACTTGAAACGTTGTTGCAAGTAGTCGCGCTGGCGGGAAGACAAACCGAGCGCGCGGTCAATTTCCGAAGCCGAAAGGTCTTGCAATTTTAAAGTTAAGTAATTCACGCATTCTGGCTGATTTTGCGATTCCAGATAGGCGATCAATTCCGAGACTACTCGATCGCGCAGCACAGCATCAGCCGGATCGACAGTTTCCGATACCATTTGCTCGCGCACTTGTTGCAGCGCCGGAGAGCGGCTGTAAATTTCCGCATCTTCTCCCTTGCCCGACTCTACAGCCATTTCAATGTCGATCGCAGTTTCGGGAGGCTGGCCCTTGGCAAATCCTTGAGCACGCAACACGATCAGGCGCTGGCGGTTGCGGCCCGGTAAGCCGATTTGGCGCTTAGCGTAGTGCTCGGTAAAAGCCATGTACTCAGCCAATTCTAGCTGCGTGCGGGGCTGGTAGGTGACATCGAGTTGATGTTCGCGGCGGAAAGCTCGCAGAGATTCGATGTAAAAGCCTTGCAAAAAGTCTTCAATCATGTTGTAGCGAGCTTGGAAGTTCAAGTTCGATCGGAAAGAAGCAACATGGCGGTAAATCATAGCCGCGAGGTGAGAATGCAGTTCGACGCGGCCTTGCTTGGAACCGAGGCGGTAGTATTGCAGGGTTTTTTGCAACCGGTGCTCCGCCAAGGTGATTTGCCAAGCTTCAACTTCGCCGGAAATTTGGATGCGATCGCTCTTTTGGCAAATCCGTTCGACTTCCTTAGCAATCCGCATCGCCACTGCTTGAGCGCTGCGGCTGGCAGTTTTCATTTCGGCTTGCAATTCTTTGAGGGCGAAGTCAGCCAAAGCCAGGACATTGATGCTGGGAACAGTATTGATTTCGGCGTTTGGTTCGCTGGAGGTAGCCGGAATGCAGTTGAAGCCAGAAGCGGTGTTGCAGTTGACGGTGGTGGCAGTTTTGACAGTCATGGCATTTATCGGGTGGTAGGGCACAGCGGGTGTGCGAGGACATTTGTCAGAGAGTGAGGTGGCAGTTGCTGGCGGTTTCGCTTGGCACGGCGGATTCAACTCTCTATACATTGAATGTTACGGAAGTAGAGATAACCGTAGTTATGCCAGTGTTCCACTCTCTCATGCAACAGTTTTTGGCTGCTGAATCTGATTCTAAGCGCTGGCTGTGGAAGATTGATTTTATTGCCGTTAAAGCCTTACTGTACAAGCATTCTGAGCTGTTATTTTGGTGGGGCGATCGCGAGGAAAATGGAGGGTGCTGCCAGGCCGCTGAGTGGACAATCTAATAACTGGCTATTTGAGGGGGTTTTGGCCGTTAGAGATTGTGGAATCGAGACTTGGCAGAGTGTAGCTAACTGCAATGTCTTCAGAACCTACGCAACAGCAGTTAGGAAACCCGGTTAATCTGAAAATTTGATCTTATTCAAGAAGGAAGAAGGAATCAGAAAGAAGCACAGAGAGCTTTGTTTGCCAACAATTCACCCTGATTCTCTCTCTAATACCAAAGTCACCGGCCCGTCATTGTCGATCGAGACTTGCATCATCGCTCCAAACAAGCCTGTTTCGACTTTTAAGCCGCTCTGGCGCAACTTTTCGACAAATTTATCGTAAAAAATTTCGGCTCGTTCAGGAGCCGCTGCTCGGTCAAATGAAGGCCGCCGACCTTTGCGACAGTCCCCGTAGAGCGTAAACTGACTGACAACCAGCAACTCGCCGCCGATGTCTTGTACGGACTTGTTCCAACGGCCGGTATCCCCGGCAGAGTCGGGAAACAAACGCAATTCCAGGCATTTGCGAGCCATCCAATCGAGTTCTGCTTCGGTGTCGGTGTCTGCAATACCTACAAGCAAGTTAAGCCCGCAGCCAATTTTGCCGACAATTCGATCGTCTATTTCGACTTGAGATGATTTTACTCGCTGGATGATGACTCGCATGGGAAATTAGAAATGCTTAAATTTAAAACTAAAAATCAAAAGGTAAACTTACCTTTTGAATAGGAATTATGAAAAAAAACCCGGTTTCTCCGATAAATCTTGGTTAAAACTTATATCTTGCACCATTCTCAAGAACAGGCAAGATGCCTGTTCCACAAAGAGTATATTTTCTTGTGGAACAGGCCGGAAAGCCTGTTCCTAAAAGGCTAATTGAGAGTGGTGCAAGATATAAGTTTTAACCGCGAAGTCTCGACGAAAAAAACCGGGTTTCTAGCCAGCGCACGTCTGTTCTGTTTAATTTTCAACCTTTAGTTTTTCCCAAAACCTTTGCCGCGACTGGTGGAAGGCATACAAAGACAGTTTTCGAGTTGCGATCGCAAAGTCTCGGTATCCAAACCCTGACCAATGAGAACAAGCTGATTTTTGCGATCGCCTTTCCACTGGTCATCGTCCATCGTAAATCGCTTGCCGCTCAAGTGAAAAATATGTCGTTTCGGACTTTCTTCAAACCACATAATCCCTTTCGCGCGAAACACATTTGTTGGCAGTTGTTTGTCTAAGAAATATTGAAATTTTCTCAGAGAAAACGGCTTGTCACTCAGGAAAGAAATTGAGGTAAATCCGTCATTTTCTAAATGGTCGGAGTGGTCGTGATGGCTGTGGTCGTGATGGCTGTGGTCGTGGTGGTCGTGATGTTCGTGGCCGTGATGGTCGTGGTGGTCGTGATGGCTGTGGTCGTGATGGTCGTGATGGTCGTGATGGTCGTGGTGGTCGTGATGGTCGTGACTGCTAGCAGTTTCTTCAGATTGGAAATATTTGTCCGATTCAAACAATCCGACGCTGAGGACTAGCGGCAGGGGAACTTGCGATTTTACTGTTCGCAGAATTCGAGCACCTTCTTTGACATCGCGAATCTTAACTTCCAACAAATCTAAATCTGCTTCCTCAACCAAATCAGTTTTGTTGAGGATAATTATATCGCCGTAAGCTATTTGACTGTAAGCTGCTTGAGAGTTGAACAAATCTAAGCTGTAGTTGGCTGCGTCTACTACTGTAACTATCGAATCGAGACGCGTCAGGTCGCGCAGTTCTGTGCCTAAAAAAGTCATTGCTACTGGCAGCGGGTCGGCGAGTCCGGTTGTTTCGACTACCAGATAATCGAGATTTTCTTGACGTTCCAGAACTTTGTAAACTGCATTAACTAAATCTTCATTAATTGTGCAGCAGATGCAGCCGTTGTTCAGCTCAACCATGTTGTCGTCGGTGGTGACAATCAGTTCGTTGTCGATGCCGATTTCGCCAAATTCATTTACCAAAACTGCTGTTTTCAAACCCTGCTGGTTGGTCAGGATGTGGTTGAGCAGGGTTGTTTTGCCGCTGCCGAGAAATCCTGTAATGATGGTAACGGGCAATCCGTGTTTGGGAGCGTCCATCGCCAGTTCTGTCTCGGACTGAGTTGTAGATTGCATAGCTTGAATGTCAAATAATGTCGATCGCACTTTCTTTGTGGTTCTTATTGTATCTTAATTAGGACAAGGCCTCGTAAACCCAGTTTCTCGGAGAAATGTTGGGTTTGGTGGCATGGTATCTACGCATCAACCGGGAATCAGCCCAAGAGTGCAAAATAAGTGGGCCGCTAATTATCGGCAATTGCTAACCCGGTCGATCGCACTTTTTTATTTTTTGGATAATTTTTTTCCGAGTACCTGTCGGTGTTTGCCTGCAACGAGTTTTCCCGGTAAATCCAGCAGCGACAAATTTGGGGCAGACTCAAGCCCAGTGCGATCGGCAAATTCCCGCTACTCTATAATAGTTTTAATTATCAACCTGCGTAAAATATTTAAATCTCAACTATCAACTAAAACAGGGCGGCGGCTAACTATAGCCACCGCCCTCAAGATAGTATTGCGCTATCTAAGTTTGTGCTTACGCAGGAAGCAAGACTGAATCAATAATGTGGATGACACCATTATCAGCAGCAACATCGGCTGTTGTAACGGTAGAATCATTGATTTTGACGCCATTGGAAGCATCAATTTTCACTTCTGAACCTTCAACTGTCTTGGCAGATGTCAGGTTGACCACATCAGCGGCCATAACTTTGCCGGAAACGACATGATAAGTCAAGATTTTTGTGAGTTTAGGAATGTCATTAAGCAGTGCTTCTACAGTACCTGCGGGAAGCTTAGCAAAAGCTTCGTCTGTAGGAGCGAAAACGGTGAAGGGGCCAGCGCCTTTGAGAGTATCTACTAAACCAGCGGCTTGGACGGCAGCAACTAGGGTAGTAAAAGAGCCTGCCGAAACGGCGGTATCAACGATGTCAGCCAAGAGAGTCACCTAGTTTTTGTAATCTATAAATCACTATAACGCTAAAAAGTTAATTTAGCTACAGATATTTTTTATCGTTCAGTTTGGTTTTCTTATATAAAATAGAACATTTTTTTATATATAACTCATGTCAGTAAATACCTACCTAAAGGTAGATTAGAATTTACCGATTTTGCTGTATTTTAAGAAAGCAATGTAATCCTAAATACATTGGTAAGCCGATCGCCCCTGCGCGGTGTTAAAAGTAAACGCAGGGGCGACGGCCAGGAGCCCCGGAAGCTAAGGCATTTTGATTGACTTGGCAAAACATTCAACATTAAGCACAGCACTAAGGCCCCGTAAAACTCGCCACCCCGACTGATGGCAACAGTTTGGGAAATCCCGATTTAAACTGTTAACAACCATTAATTAGGGGAAGAGTGACATGAGATATAAACTACTAGGTCACAGCGGACTTCGCGTTTCCGAAATCTGCCTCGGAACCATGACTTTTGGGGAAGAGTGGGGTTGGGGGAGTTCCTACGACGAAAGCCGGAAAATGTTCGACGCCTTTGCAGAAGCGGGTGGCAATTTCATTGATACCGCGAATCTCTACACCAACGGTACTAGCGAAAAATATGTGGGCGAGTTCATCGCAGCCGATCGCGCAAAATGGGTAGTTGCCACTAAGTATTGTGAAACTTCATTAAGTTGGTAAGCATCAATAAACAATAGTAGTATCGTATAGTCATGGAAGTCAAAAAAATGTTGTGATTGTTAAAAGATGGAGGCTCAGAATGCAACTAGCAGAGAGGCACATCATTAAATCTACGGAACACCGTTTCGCCGAAATTGATAAATTAGCATTTAAGTCCAAAAATCTCTACAATGTCGCTAACTACGTCATTCGTCAGAGTTTTATCTATGGATGGGGTTACGTTAATTACAACGAGATGAACCGTTTGATGAAATCTCATCAAGCATACAAGGTTTTGCCAGCAAAGGTCAGTCAGCAAATACTGATGATATTGGACAAGAATTGGAAGTCCTTTTTTGAAGCAGTTAAAGCTTACAAAGCTGATGACTCTAAATTTACTGGCCGCCCGAAGCTACCGAAGTACAAAGATAAAGTCAAGGGTCGGAATATCCTTGTCTATACGATTCAGGCAATTAGTAGCAAGCAATTAAAGAAAGGAATCGTCAAGCTTTCGGGAACTAATCTCTCAATCAAAACCCAGCTCGAACCCGATCGAATCTGTCAAGTTAGACTGGTTCCCAAATGTGATTCTTATGTGATTGAGGTAATATACGATGAACCGGAGCCCACCGCCAGCGACGATAAATTCGTAGCTAGTATTGATTTAGGTCTGAATAATTTAGCGGCGTTAACTTCAAATCAGCCGGGTTTTATACCTCTGTTGATTAACGGGCGTCCGTTGAAATCAATCAACCAGTTCTACAACAAACGTAAAGCACGGTTACAATCTCAGTTAAAAGGAAGTCGCAAGAGTTCACCCCGCATTCAACGCTTAACTCGCTGTCGCCACCAAAAAGTCGATAATTACTTGCATCATACCAGTCGCCTAATTGTTGACCTTTTGGTCGCCCATCAAATTGGGACGCTAGTTGTAGGCAAAAATGCACAATGGAAAACCGAGATTGATTTAGGAAAGCAAACCAACCAAAACTTCGTCGGCATTCCTCATACTCGACTGATTGAGATGTTGGAATATAAGGCTCGATTGGTTGGGATTAAGGTGATTGTACAAGAAGAATCTTATACCTCGAAATCAAATTTTCTGACTCTAGATCCGATTCCTGTTTATGGAAAGACCGATAAGGATGCTGTATTTAGTGGCAAGCGGATCAAGAGAGGTTTGTACAAGACATCGGTCGGGCAATTAATTAATTCCGATGTGAACGGGTCTTACAACATCCTCAGAAAAGCAATCCCAAATGCGTTCAGCGATGGGATAGAGAGCTGCGTAGTTCAGCCGAGGCGGGTTAATCCGCTCGAAGTAAAAGTGAAGGGGGAGGGACTTAACGCCTCCCATGCCATGTAATAAATGACTATACTTTTGCCAGCTATTCTTTAAAAGAGCGAACTCCTGAACGGGACTTGATCCCTATGGCAAAAGCCTTTGATATTGGCGTCACAGCTTGGAGTCCCCTAGCAGGCGGTTTGCTGACAGGAAAATACAACACTTCAGAAACCGCCAGCGAAGCTAAACGGCTTAATTCACCTGAATCTGGAACAATTAACGAACGAGACCTCAAAATTGCTGACGAAGTTAGCTTCATAGCAGCCGAAATTGGCAAACCTGCTTCTCAAGTAGCCCTAAATTGGCTGATCCAACAGCCAGTCGAAGTTATTCCGATTGTGGGCTCGCGCAAACTCTCGCAACTTCAGGAAAATCTCGCTTGTTTGGAGTTTGAATTAACCCCGGAACAAATGCAGCAGTTAGACAAAGTAAGTGCAATTGAATTGGGTTTCCCTCACGATTTCTTAAAGAGTTCGAGGGTGCAAGATTTTGCCTTTGGAGGAGGAATCGCCAAAATTGACAGCCGCCGACTGTAAAGTTGCTGCTATTTTCTAGTCGCGGGTTTACGTGGATATTTGGCGTTTGATTGGAGATATCGGCGAACCCGCCCTTAGAGGGATGATTGACATTTGTGCTGTGGGCGCGAGGTTAAACTCACGCCCACAGCGCAAAAGTCCTCACCTTGGTTTCTTGGCCTATACTCGCGCAAAATCTTAGGTTTATCGTTGCCGTTGCCTGGTTTCTCTGGTATTGTTGAGACAGGTGCTGTTCCGTGAGTTTAACCTCAGTGCATAAACAGTCAATTGTTAATCTATCGGAAGTCAGATATCTCTGGGGCTACTTGGTATATTAGGATACAATTTTCCCAAATTAGCGATCGGATGAGTTAAAAAAAAGCAAGGTTTGTCAAATCAAAAAGCAACATAAACTTGATGGCAAATTTTCTCTCATCTTCCAATAAAGCAATAAAACTCGCTCTTTTTTCACCCCGTACCGGCCCGTTAAAAGTCATTTTACAAGGTCGATCGGCATTTTAACGGCTTTTGAACCCAGCGTGCAAGCTAGGTGTCTCCTGAGATAAAAGTCATCCTTCAGATAGAAGTTAGGGCCGAAAAACTGCGTTATATTTAACAGCAATAGCAAGTCAAACAATATTAACTTATCTCCCCGTTTCACTTCTGAAAAAAGCAGATAAGCCTGTTTTTCCGCAGCTAAACAGTTTCTTTGTTTTGCTCAATGAATGCGGCGCTTGCTCGTCAATAAAACTTCTCAGATTTATGCTTGTGACTTTCAGTAAGACACTGCTGAGAAATATATCCTATTGACCAATTTTAACGGACAAATTTTCATTGACAAATTCCAGAGGCTAATATGTCGCCCCCAGAAAACTCAGTAAACAATAATTATAGCAATAAAGAGCGAGCATGGGAGATCCGATTTACCTCTATAGATCCAGCCAAATCGCCCTCTCAATTCGCTCCCTCGCCCGCATTGCGCGCCAACTTATCAAAAACTGAGGCTTTAGATGCACCAGATTTAGTTTGCCTGTCTCATTTGCGGTGGAATTTTGTCTATCAGCGTCCGCAACATCTCTTGAGTCGCTGTGCGAAAAATCGTCGCGTCTTCTTTGTAGAAGAACCTGTTTTTAGCGCAGCTACAGATTGGTGGCTTGATGTCAGCATCCACGAAAGCGGAGTCTGGGTAATAGTACCGCACCTGAGCGAAGGAACCAGCGAAGCAACAGCACAAACTGCTCAGCAAGCCATGCTAGATGATTTGTTTCAAGCGGCCGAAATTAGCCAGTACATCCTGTGGTATTACACACCAATGGCTGTCAGTTTCACAAGCCACTTAAAGCCGCTAGCTGTAGTCTACGACTGCATGGATGAACTGTCAGCATTCCAAGGCGCGCACCCGGATTTAAAAGCCAATGAAAACCAATTATTAAAGCGCGCCAGCGTAGTATTTACCGGGGGTCACAACCTTTACGAAGCTAAACAGCACCAGCACGAAAATATTCACCCCTTCCCCAGCAGTATCGAAAAAGAACACTTTGCGACAGCCAGGAATCTTTCAGAAGAACCGGCGGATCAAAAAGACATTCCTCACCCGCGTTTGGGATTTTATGGCGTCATAGACGAACGCATGGATATCGAACTGCTGGCGGGCATGGCCCAAGCAAGGCCGGACTGGCATTTAGTCATCATTGGCCCGGTGGTGAAAATCGATCCGGCAACTCTGCCAACTCACCCAAATATCCACTATCTCGGCGGCAAATCTTATCAAGAACTGCCAGCGTATCTGGGCGGGTGGGAGATCGCAATGCTGCCTTTTGCGATTAACGAATCGACTAAGTTTATTAGTCCCACGAAAACTCCAGAATACCTCGCTGCCGGCAAACCTGTGATTTCTACTCCTATCCGCGACGTGGTGCGGCCCTACGGAGAAAACGGCTTGGTTCGGATTGCTAGCAATTCTGAAGAATTCGTTGCTTGTGCCCAAGAAATCCTCAGCGAAAGTTCGGACGTTCGCACCAAGTGGCTGAGTGAAGTAGACGCCTTTTTAGCAGACAATTCTTGGGACAATACCTGGGGCCAAATGCTGGGGTTGATCGAAAGTGCGATCGACGATAAAAAGCAGAAAGCCGAAGACCGGATGAAAGTTTTAAGTTAGGAATGTTGAGGTTGAAGTTAAAGAGTGACACTTTACGGATTCAAAACTCCTCGCTGTATCTCCAATTACCAATTATTCCTTACCCTTACCCTTACCCAAACTCAGAGGTGTTTCCATGTTTGACTATTTAATCGTCGGAGCAGGATTTGCAGGTAGCGTCATTGCCGAAAGACTAGCAAATGAAGCCGGAAAAACTGTCCTGATAATTGATACCCGCAACCACATCGGCGGCAACGCATACGATCACTACGACAATCATGGCATCCTCGTACACAAATACGGCCCCCACATTTTTCACACCAATTCGCGCCCCGTTTTCGAGTATCTTTCGCGCTTCACCGAGTGGCGGCCCTACGAACACCGCGTCCTCGCCAGCGTTGACGGTCAACTGCTGCCAATTCCGATCAATCTCAACACCGTAAATAAACTTTACGGACTGAATCTCACCTCATTTGAAGTAGAAGATTTCTTCGCGAAAGTAGCAGAACCAAAGGATTACATTCGCACTTCCGAAGATGTAGTTGTCAGCAAAGTCGGTCGCGAACTTTACGAGAAATTCTTCCGCAACTACACCCGCAAACAGTGGGGAATGGACCCGTCGGAGCTCGACAACTCAGTGATTGCGCGCGTACCTACTCGCACTAACCGGGACGATCGCTATTTCACCGATACCTATCAAGCAATGCCGCTGCACGGCTACACTCGGATGTTTGAAAAGATGCTTTCTCACCCAAACATCAAAGTGATGCTGAATACCGACTACCGGGAAATTGAGGGTTTTATCCCTTACGGAGAAATGATTTACACCGGGCCAGTCGATTCCTATTTCAATTATTGCTACGGCAAACTTCCTTACCGTTCCTTGGAATTCAAGCACGAAACACTGAACGTAGCCGTACACCAAGAAGCACCGGTGGTAAATTACCCCAACGAGCATTTATATACTCGCTGTACCGAGTTTAAATACCTCACCGGACAAGAGCATCTAAAAACTAGCATTGTCTACGAATATCCCCAAGCTGAGGGAGACCCTTACTACCCGGTTCCGCGTCCAGAAAATGCCGAAATTTACAAGAAATATAAGGCTTTGGCTGATTCAACTCCGGGAGTCTCTTTCGTGGGAAGGCTGGCGACTTACAGGTATTACAACATGGATCAAGTGGTCGCTCAAGCTCTGACAACTTACAAACAAATTACTACCAAGCCGGTGATTGAATTGGTAGAAAATGTTAACGGTTCTGCCTCTAATGTCAGCACATCCAATGGAGTCGCCCATCGCCCCGCCACCACTTCTCTAGAAGTCGCTGCTGTCAACCACGGCAACAGCAACGCCAACGGCAACGGCAAATCTGCTAGCAAGTAGCGGGAAGCTGCGAGTTACGGGTAAAACGGTAAGGTGCCGAGAGAGCACCTTACTCGGTTTTCATCAAAAGTTATTTAATAATTCAAACAAGCATAGAGGTAAAAATGAACGTTCTAGTGAAAATTGTTTTGTCTCATGAGGTTTTGGAAAATTCTCAATTTGCTCAGTTTCAGAAAGAAATACAGCGCCTCATTGAAAGCGGTGGCAAAATTCTTATGCTGGATTTCTCACAAATAAAATTCCTGAAAAATTCCGAGTTAATGGCTGTAGTGGCGATCGTGAAATTAGTTAGAGACAGCAAATGTATACTTTTGATCTCTGCCATGAGCGAACAAGTTAGAATTCTATTTGAACTCACGGGACTACAGCAAATATTTCATTGTTTGCCGTTTGCCGAAGAATTTTCTCTCAAAAGTGAGCTAACTGAACCGTTAGGAGGTTTGCACAGTCTTGCCACCTAAACTAGAGTTTTGAGTTGGGGAGAGTTTCCGAGTGAGAGTGGCTCAGAGGGGGAGAGAGGGAGACTCGGAGAGGCCCAGAGTGACGAAGTGTGCGAGTGGGGGATGGGAAAAATCTTCCTTCTTCCTTCTTCCTTCCTTCTTCCTTCTTCCTTCTTCGTTCCTTCTGACTAATGACTTCTGCCTTGAGCACAAGACAGCCTTTAGATGAGGCTGTTTTAAGGTGCAGAACTTTTGCAAATTAATCAGCAAAAAACTTGTCAAAGTCAGGGCAATTGTCGTTAACCTATATATATAACTTCAGGTAGATGTGCCGATGAGTTGGTTAGGAAGAGCACTAGAAAATTGCGAAATTGAAGAGTCTTCCACTCTTGATAGTAAGGTGACTGTTCAAGGGCGGAAAACAGGTTATCCGCGCCCCCAATTGCGCCGGAGCAACTGGATTTGTCTCAACGGTCAGTGGAGATTTGCTTACGATGACGCAGGCCGCTGCGTGCAGCCGATCGATATTTCTGAGTGGACTCACACTATAGAAGTGCCGTTTGCTCCAGAATCGGCAAAAAGCGGGATCGGCGACACGAATTTTCACGCCAACTGCTGGTATGAACGCGAATTTGACGTACCCCACACAGAAGGCAGAGTTCTCCTCCACTTTGGGGCCGTAGACTACCGCGCCCGCGTCTGGGTGAACGGTCAGTATGTCATCGAACACGAAGGCGGACACACTCCTTTCAGCGTAGACATTACACCAGTTGTAAACCTCAACGGGCCACAGCGGGTGACAGTCTGGGCCCAGGACGACCCACAAGATTTGGAGCAACCGCGCGGCAAGCAAGACTGGCAAATAGAGCCCCACAGTATTTGGTATCCGCGCACGACTGGCATTTGGCAGACAGTCTGGGTAGAATTGGTGCCTCACACTTATATCGAGCGCATCCGCTGGACTCCCCAGTTTGAACGCTGGGAAATCGGTTTTGAAGCGTTTGTCGCCGGCGATCGCCAGTCGGGAATCCAAATTAAAGTTAAACTGTCGATCGGCTGTATGCTGCTGGTCAACGACACCTACGAAGTCATCAACGGCGAAATCCACCGTCGCATCGCCCTCTCCGACCCTGGTATCGACGACTACCGCAACGAATTGCTGTGGAGTCCCGAAAAGCCCACGCTAATCAACGCTCAAGTGCAGTTGTGGGCCGACGGCAAACTACTCGACGAGGTTAAATCTTATACCGCCATGCGGACGGTCAGCATCCAGCGCGATCGCTTCATGCTAAACGGCCGCCCCTACTATTTGCGACTGGTGCTCGACCAAGGTTACTGGCCCGACACCATGATGACCGCCCCTTCCGACGAAGCTTTGCGCCACGATGTCGAATTAGTCAAAGCAATGGGTTTCAACGGCGTCCGCAAGCACCAAAAAATCGAAGACCCCCGATTTTTGTACTGGGCTGACGTGCTCGGGCTCCTAGTTTGGGAAGAAATGCCCAGCGCCTACCGCTTCACTCCCAAAGCCGTGCAACGGCTGACGCGGGAGTGGACGGAAGTCATCGACCGCGACGCCAGCCACCCCTGTATCGTAGTCTGGGTGCCGTTCAACGAATCTTGGGGAGTTCCGAATTTAGTCGAAGCCGCAGCCCACCGCAACTACGTGCAAGCGCTGTATTTCTTGACCAAAACCCTCGATTCGACTCGCCCCGTCATCGGTAACGACGGCTGGGAAAGTATCGATACCGACATCCTGGCGATTCACGACTACGACAACAACCCGCAAACCCTAGCCAAGCGCTACGGGCCCGAAGTCCAGCTAGCCGATTTGTTTAATCGCGGGCGTCCCGGCGGGCGAGTCCTCACCCTCGACGGCCACCCGCATCAAGGACAGCCGGTGATGCTGACAGAATTCGGTGGCATCGCCTGCGCCGGTCGCGAAAACCCCGATTTTTACAGGGTTTGGGGCTACGTGCGCGCGGAGGACACGCTGGAACTCCAAAGGCGCTACAGCGCGCTGTTGAAGGTGGTAAACCGAGTGGAAATGTTCAGCGGATTTTGTTACACGCAGTTAACCGATACTTACCAAGAAGCTAACGGTTTGCTGTATGCCGATCGCACTCCCAAGTTCCCCCTAGAGGTCATCTCGGCGGCAACTCTTGGCTGGGATATTCCCGAAGAAAGTTCACAGCCGCCAGCTATTACTCACGGCTAATTGGTGTCAACTTAAGACTAAAACCTTTGAGAAATCTCGCTTATACCCGAGTTGAGATCCCCCTAAATCCCCCTTAAGAAGGGGGACTTGAAGACGTTTCCAGTCCCCCCCCTTAAGAAGCAGGGCTGTTTCATTCTCTTGTAGGGGCAGCCCCCCGTGGCTGCCCCAATCTCTGAAACACGAGCAAATCGTGGATGGGGAGGGTAGGCACGGGGGCACTACCCCTACAAAATCATCGTTTTCTTGAGAATGAAACCGCCCTGCCTTAAGAAGGGGAAAAGGCAGAACGTGCAATGATGTTCGCTTTTGAAACTTGAAGACGTTTCCAGTCCCCCCCTTCGTAGGGGCGGTGCCCCCGTGCCCGCCCTTGGCGCCAGGGGGATCTGGCGTTAATAGTCAAACAGCAGTCTGTGACAGGGTTTGACGTGTTTGTTGATACCCATGCCCCATTACCCATTACCCATTCGATCGATGTTTCAAAGTTTTTTCATGGGCGGCTTTGAATGTTCCACCCACAAATTGCTATCAGGAAAGCGTCTCGATGTCACAGCCGCCACCGGCCACGATAAATTTGTAGCAGCCGACTACCAACGCTTGCAGCAGCAAGGCATTTACACAGTCCGCGAAGGCCTCCGCTGGCACTTAATCGAACAGACACCCGGAAAATACGATTTTTCCAGTTCCCTGCCAATTATCCGGGCCGCCCGCGACATGAAAATGCAGGTAATTTGGGATTTGTTTCACTACGGCTGGCCAGACGATATTGATATTTTCAGTCCCGAATTTGTGTCCCGGTTTGCAAGCATGGTGCGCGCTTTTATGGAAGTGCTAACTGAGGAAACAGACCAAACACCTTTCGTGACACCTGTCAATGAAATTTCATTTATTGCTTGGGCCGGCGGCGATGTCGCCTACATCAATCCGTTTGCAAAAGGGCGGGGAGACGAGCTAAAAATCCAGTTAATCAAAGCTTCGATCGCAGCGATAGAATCAGTTTGGGAAGTCAATCCCGGCACCCGGATCGTTCAAATAGACCCCACAATTAACATTATTGCTGACCCTGACAAACCGGAGGATCGGGACGCAGCGGAAGGTTATCGCTTATCTCAATATCAAGCTTGGGATATGTTGGCTGGACGTTTTCGCCCGGAACTCGGCGGTAAGGAAAAATATCTCGATATTATTGGGGTGAATTATTACGATCGCAATCAGTGGATTCACAATGAAGAGCCGATGAAATACACCGATCCGCTGTACCGCCCGTTTCGTGAAATGCTGCAAGAAGTGTTTGAGCGCTACGGCCGCCCCTTATTCATAGCAGAAACGGGTACTGAAGACGATTTTAGACCTGTCTGGTTTAATTATGTGTGCACTGAGGTAGCGGCGGCGATGAAAGCAGGAGTTCCGATAGAGGGAATCTGCTTGTATCCGATTGTTAACCATCCGGGTTGGGACGACGACAGGCACTGTTACAATGGTTTGTGGGATTATTGCAATGAATCGGGCGATCGGGAAATTTACCAGCCTTTGGCGGATGAATTGCAGTTTCAAAGGCAGCAGATTGAACCGTTGCTGAAGTCGCGCGATTGATAATTGCTTCTGTAGGGTGCGCTTCGGCGCACCTTATACTAAATCTGCGTTAACAATACTAAATTTGATTTCCTTTGTATTCGCTCAACCCAGCATAAAAGAGTCAAGCTCATCTACATTGTGAATAATCTTGGCATCAGGAACGCCATAGGCTTCAGCTAATTCGATACTAGCTTGCAATCTCAAGTCAAGGTTTAAGTTACGATCGAAAGCTGCTTCCGCTAAGTTACCTAATCGTTCATAGGTAGCAACAAGATTAGCAACGGCTGCCTTATAAGCGCGATCAATTTTAGCGAGGGACTGTTGATAATATTGTTCCACTTGTCGAGCAAGATGAGTATCTTGTCCCAATAACTGCTTGCAAAAACCAGTCACGATTCGACCCGCGATCGCACCAATGACAGCGCCAACAACAGGAATCGGAATCAAAGCTTGTCCGATAGTAGCTCCAGCAGCAACAATGGCTGAATCAGCACAAGCAAATAAACTTAATTCAACGAATTGATCGGCAGTAATTTCCCCTCGGTTCAAACTACCCACTAAACTAGCAACTTCCAAGCCTGCACTAACAAAAGCACCAGCTAAAGGTGCAGACATTTGGGTAAAATTGGTTAACCCATAAATAACTGTTGCCGATATACCACTAAGTGCAGCTCCTTTTGCGGTATCAATTCCAATTTCTTGCCAGTCTTCGGGGGTTAACTCACCCTTAAAAACGTTTTTACCTTGCTTATACTTAGCGTAAAGCTTAGTAGCAAATCGAATACTACCACCAATAACGGCGCCTTTAACAGCAACGTTACCAAAATCAGCCAGAGTAGGTTGAGCCTCGTAGCGTATCCCATCCTTAATTTGTTTGTGTTCTTGCTTTAATTCATGCTCTTTGCGGTCTAGCGTCTCGTCAACTTTGCCTATTTGCACATCTTCATAGTTAGACGATCCAGCTTGAACAGTCTGACTGAAAGGACGACCAGACATCTGCTCTATTTCTTGAGCTTTTTCTTGTATTTTTTGAGCAGTACGACTTGTTATTCCCTCGACTTGTTGCCCTTTCAATATTTTATCAATAATTTCATATTGGTTTTTAGGGATATGGTAATATGACCCATCTCTGCCAAAGTTTTCGTATTTCTTCATGTGGTCGAGAACGTGGTCTAAATTATTGCCAACCCCATTCACAAATTTAGACTGTACTTTAATACCATCAATTAAATAATCTTCCGGTGCTGTTCTACCCACTCCCTCAAAAGTAGCGCGAGTTTCAGAGGAGTTCAAAAGAGATTTTGCATTGCGAATACCAACTTCCACTTGCTCAGCTATTTCACCGTGTTTTGTGCTTGTGTTTCCCAGAATTTTTTCGGGACTACCTACAAAATCACGAACTTTATCAATCTCTCCGACCGCTGCAAAAAACGCTCGGTCTTGTTTACTGAGTTCCGTTTCAAGCTGTTCTGCATGGCGCAGATTTTCCTGGGCTACTATTGCAGCAACGAATTGAGTTGTCAGATGTCTATCTTCTCTGTTTTCCATGTTTAAAAAAATGCAGCATTACTCCCTAATTGCTAGAGCCTAATGCTGCACTCCAAATTATAATTACATTGTCAGGTTTACAGTCTTTTTAATAGACTCGCTCAGGGAAGTAATCGAATTGATTAAAGTCCCCAGCCTTTGTTTGAGAGCTTGGCTAAAATTCAGGTAATTTAAAGGTGCATTCTGCTTGAAGTATTGCAGTTCACTTTGAATCAAGTTAGCTAGTTTGACAGTTTCCCCCTCCAGAAGATTGACTTCTTTCTTGGTTATGTTGACTTTAGCTGTGTCACCTTCAATTTCAAGAGCGCGGTTGTTGGCTTCGTTCCCAATTTTCTCATTCTCGCTATTTGTCCAAAAAGCACTACCAGCCAAAGCTACACCACCAATCCCCCAGCCAATCGGCCCTGCTAGTGCCAGCAGTGCATTTCCAGCCACCATACCGCCACCACCCACAGTAAGAGCGCCACCTCCTAACCAGGCTAAAGCAGCATTAACGGCGGCTGCACCGGAAAGAGAAGCAATCGCAGTACCTGTTGAGGCTGTTCCAAAAGTTGTGGCAATTGCCATTGCGGCTGCTGGCCCAAAACAGGCAACTCCTGCTCCAGCCATGACTCCTGCACCACCTGCTGCGGCGGCTACATTGCTGTTATGAGCCGAATAAATTAGATCCCAATCTTTGCCAGTAATTTCCTTGAGCTGAAACTTCAGTTTTGTAACGACTTTGCTAAACTCTTTTGGCGAGTTGGCCAAGGTGTTAATGTAATTTTCGCATAGTTGGATGATCTCAACCCCACGATTGACTCGCGTTTGATAAAGACTTCCAGCGGCATTTTGTAAATACTCACAATCTCTTTGGTACTTTTCTACTGCACGGCGCAGTCTATCTTGTGCCTCTTTTTTGTATTCGTGGTTAAACATTTACGGGTAAATACCTAATTATGAGGAGTTTGTGTTGATAACTCTGTCGAGCAGAAAACGGCACCTCGCAAGAAGTGAGCCTTGCCAGAATTTCCTGTGTAAAATTAATCACGATCCTGCTTTCCCTGATCTTAATCTAACTACCTTTAACAAAGAAACTAATCAGCATTAGGAATTGTGCTAGACTTTGATTATAAAAAATCCAGAAACCTATCCCCTGCAATGGCATCCTCTAACGATCGCTTCTCCGAAGCTGCGCGCGACTGGGACTTAGAAACTCTTTACACAGACCTAGCATCCGCCAAGGGAAAGCGGCTCACGCCCACAGAGAAACAACATTTACGGGGTCTACTCTGCGGCTACAGTCCCGCCGAAATTGCCGAAAGGCTCAGTAAAAACCCCAAGGGAATTGCGGTAGATTTTTGTAATACTTTATACCAATATGTAAAAAACCTTGTAGGTAAAGCTGATGAAAAGGTAGAAAACTGGAGGAAGATTTGTGAATGGCTGGAGGACGCAGGATATAAAACTCAGTCGTCTCCCGAACCTGAATCAGAGGATTGTTTATCGGCAAAAATTATAATAAAAAAAGCAAATGTAGTTCTTGAGAAAAATCAAATCATAGTTGATATAAACCTGCGAATAGTGGCCTCCTCACCTTCAGAAATTCCCATTATAGAAAAGTTTGATATCAATCGCAATGGTGCAAACTAAGGAAAGTGCGATCGAACTGAGATGTTGCACCATTCTCAATTACTTGTTTATGAACAGGCTTTTCGGCCTGTTCCACAAGAAAATTCACTTTTTGTGGAACAGGCCGAAAAGCCTGTTAAGCGAGAATGGTGCAAGATGTGCGATCGAACGCATCAACTTAATGTTAGTCCTAATAGCAATAAGGGCGGGCAAAATGCCCACCCCACATACTAGATATCGCTTTGATATCAGACTTAAATTTTTAATACCCCCAGGGGAATTCGAATCCCCGTCGCATCCGTGAAAGGGATGTGTCCTAGGCCTCTAGACGATGGGGGCGCGTCGTTGCGTTTGCTTGTGTTCCGCACCTTTATTACCTTAACTAATCTTTCCCAATCTGTCAACTACTTTGCGAAACTTTTTTTTCTACTCGTCCCAAAGCACGTCACAGTAGGCTTTGAGGATGGCGGCGCAATTGCCGATCGCCCCGAGATGAGCAATTTCAAAGCCGTGGGTGTTCTGGGTGGGGAAAGCCAAACAAGCGGCGCGGGCTACGTGGCCGAACTTCATGGCGATCGAAGCATCGCTTCCAAAACCGCTAATTACCGCCAACTGCACCTCTACATCGGCTGCTGTGGCGGCTGCGCGCAATTGCGCGTTCAATCCTTCATCGTAGACTCCGTAGCCGTCCTGAACCAGCAAAACCGGGTTTTCGCTGTCACGAATCGGGTATTCCGGCGCCAGAGGGCAAATTTCCAAAGCGATCAGCGCGTCCAACGGCTGGCGCTGCGTGAAATACAAAGCTCCGATCGCCCCAACCTCCTCCTTCGCCGACGCTACCAAATAAACATTCACCGCAGGCTCTTTCAAACATTCCGCCAGAGCCAGCAAAATCGCGACTGAAGCCTTGTTGTCCAGAGTGTAGCTCGCGATCCAGTCCTTCAACCGCAGCGGGCGCTTGCGGTGCTTTCCCACCACCATCCGCGTGCCCGGTCGAATTCCGGCCTCGGCTAATTCCTCGGCGGTACACTTAGTTTCGATCCAGGCATTTTCCCACTTTAAACAAACATCTTCCTGCTGAGCTTTCTGAGGAGATTCGTGAGAAACATGGCGGGAACCGAAGCTGAGAATGCCGCTAATTGTTTGCTTGTCTCCGAGCAAATCCACCACGCCTTCGCCGTAAACCCAAGGAAATGCACCGCCCAATCTGCGGACTTCCACGCGGCCACTCTCGCCTATTGTTTTAACTAGGGCCCCAATTTCGTCTTTGTGGGCGGTAATGGCGATCGACTTTTCGGGATTGCGACCCTTAATTAGGGCGATCGCATTGTCCGCGCGATCGAGCCAAGCATTCACTCCCAGGGCGGCGAATTTTTCCATCAACCGCTGGTTAATTTCCGATTCCGCACCGCTGGGTGAGTGCAGCATTACTAATTCTTCGATTGTTTGGAATAGGCGATCGAACTCTAACATTTTTTATTTTCGTTTTTAGGAGCGAATTTTGACGACATATATTAAAGCACATTTACCCACTATTTCCCGGCGGTACACTTAGTTTCAATTCAGGCATTTTCCCACTTGAAAGAAACATCTTCCTGCTGAGCTTTTTGAGGAGCGTAGGAATGAAGCAATTGGAGGCCGCAAAGGGCCATTGAGTAACAAGATTCATGCGATCGCGTGGATGCGTTGGGCAATCCGTTGGAGTTTCACCTCACCCCCCGACAAACTGGTGACGCGAGCAGGAGGCGACCAACTGCAGCCATTACTGGTGGCGGATACACTGCTGGCTAACAAGGGCTATGATCCAGATCAGCGTGTGATTGACCGCCTCAATGCCGAGGGGAAGATCACCGTCATTTCACCTCGTCGCAATTGCAAGACCCTGGAAACTTACGATGCTCAATTGTACAAAGCCGGTCATTTGATTGAGAACTTTTTCCCCAAGCTCAAGCAGTATCAGGCAATCGCGACGCGCTGTCACCCTAGGGCGGTAAGGAACCCCACGCTTAAAAGCGGGGGCTTTTAGGAAGTCCGGCTCGTTCCGAGCGGTGCAAGAAAAAAGCCCGAACCTTACCAGAGACAGGATTAGACCTACGTTTCTTGAGTCACGACACCGGAAAATGCGACGCTAGTTTTCCGCTCTGTCGTCAAAAGTTAAACAGGATTACGGGGTTAAACCAGTGCTTTTGACATAACAAGCTCAGGAAACATTCTCGAAGCGAACATTACCCAGCAATGGAGGACTTGGTGTCTAATTTCGTTTTTGTAATTGATACCCATAAACGACCGCTCGATCCAATTCGCCCAGGACTGGCTCGTAAATTGCTAACCACTGGCAAAGCTGCTGTTTTTAAAAGGTATCCGTTCACAATAATTGCGCGACGTAGTTAAGCTACGTGTTATGAGTGGAGAGCCTTCTCTCCCAACGGATTTCGTCCCGTTGTCCCCACGTAAAAGGGTCACGCTACCCCGGTCACGTTAGTAGTAAATAATGAACCTAATGGAATGCAGACCACGAAAGTAGCCTCATCTAACAGCCTCGCGTTGGAAAGGAGCAAGGGGAAGCACGAAAGGGTTAATCACCAGTAACCATCGTTTGTACACTTCGTGATGAATAAAGAGTGAAATAAGGCTGAAACACTCTCACCAAAAGGTAAGTGGGTAGAACTAGAGTTGATGATTCTCTAGTTCGACGAAATATAATCCCACCGGAGCAGAGATGGAACCCGACCCGTGACGAATCTCAAACACATAGAACTGCGGAAAGCCCTATAGGTTCTCAGTACAAGTCGAAGTCTGAGTAAGCCAACCGTAAGGAAAGCAGAATACTTAGAGGGTAAAGGATGCCAGAAAAAGCGAATGCTGTGGGTAATGCCACAGATAGGAGTTCAAGATTTGCTCCAACTCAAAGGAAGCCAAATTCTGGCAGGTATTTAACGATAAACCAATGTAAGGAAATCAAACTTCTGTGAAAGATAGATTCGGTAACGAAATCGGAACAGACGCATTACCTGAGAAATGGGTAGACCTGAATTGGAAAGCTGCTACAAAGGTGGTGAGAAATCTCAGACAGAGGATTTATCGTGCGACTCAGAGGAATGAGTGGAATCAGGTCAGGAGCCTTACTCTACTCATGTTAAAAAGTATGTCCAACCTGCTACTTGCAGTTAGACGGGTCACTCAAACTAACCAAGGGAAGAAAACAGCAGGAGTGGATAACCAACTTGCTCTCAACCCTCAGATGAGAATCCAACTAATACACGAAATCCTGAAGCTGAACCCTTGGAAAGCAAAGCCTGCTAAAAGGATATACATTCCAAAAGCAAATGGTAAAAAGCGTCCTTTGGGGATACCAACTCTCAAGGATAGAGTGATGCAAGCAGTGGTCAAAAACGCACTGGAGCCGAGTTGGGAAGCCTTATTTGAAGCCAACAGCTATGGCTTTCGACCAGGGCGAAGCTGTCACGATGCAATAGAACAAGTTCATACCCGATTACGAAAGGGAGGCGATGAATGGATTCTAGACGCAGATATTAAAGGAGCATTTGACCACATCAGCCACGAATACGTACTCAATGCTATTGGAGAAATTCCTAGCAAAGAACTAATCAAACAGTGGCTAAAAGCAGGTTACGTGGAGGCTAACAAGTTTAACCCAACAGAAACAGGCACTCCCCAAGGCGGTATCATTAGCCCACTTCTGGCTAACATCGCCCTAGACGGACTGGAAGGAGAAGTATTATCCAACCACCAGAAAGTCAAACAGAGCAAGAGTGGGGAATACAAAGGCAAAACCTACTACACAAACAGGTATTATCCTAGATTTGGGTACATCAGATATGCCGATGATTTCCTTGTCACAGCCGAAACAAAGGAAGACTTGGAAGCCGTTATGCCTGAAATAAAGGAATGGCTGAACAAGCGTGGACTAGAGCTAAACGAAGAAAAAACCCGAATCGTAAATAAGCGAGATGGGTTTAACTTCCTTGGTTTTACAATCCGAAGCTACTCAGACGGAACGACGCTCTGCAAACCTCAAAAGGATAAGATGATTGCCAAACTCAGAGAAATTAGAGGATGGCTCAAAAGACACAAAACGGTAAAACCGGAAGAAGTCATCAAACATCTAAACCCTATACTAAGAGGATGGGCGAACTATTACAGGCACTGCTCCAGCAAGGAAATCTTCGCTACATTCAACCATAGAATGATACAAATGCTATGGCAATGGTGTAAAAGACGACACCACCAGAAACATCTCAAATGGGTAAAGAACAAATACTTTACCGTACTGGGAAATGACCACTGGACATTCTTTGCCGACACCAAGGATAGAACAGGAAAAAGAAAGAGACTTTATCTCCTGGATGTAAGTGACATCCCAATCCTGAGACATACAAAGGTTGAAGGCACAGCTAGTCCAGATGACTCAACCAAAGTAGATTACTGGAAGAAACGCCAATCAAAACTGGGTAGTAGCGTATGGGCTAAAGGCTCAAAGCTCTACAAAGTGGCTCAATTCCAGCACTGGAGATGCACGCTCATGCGGAGACTACCTGCTAAACGGAGAACAAATCCACACTCACCACATAACTGAAGTGACAAATGGAGGCACAGATGAAATCGACAATCTTATACACCTTCACCAAATTTGTCACAGGAAGGTTCATGGTACTAAATAACCTCGGAGTCCAAGAATGCCAGAGCCGGATGATGCGAAAGTGTCACGTCCGGTTCGTTGGGGAGGGGGATACGGCGACGTATGCCCTCTTACCCGACCTCAAAGCAGACGTTATAGGACCTCAAAAACCAATCATTCTTAAATTAGACCCTGGTTCCCAAACTACTGGAATCGCATTAGTGCAAGGAGAAAACATAATCTTTGGTGCAGAACTAGCTCACCGAGGACAAGCAATCAAAGCCAGTTTGGAGTCTCGCCGTTCACTGCGTAGAGGTAGAAGAAATCGCCATACCCGCTATCGTCCAGCGAGATTCCTAAATAGGGTTCGCCCTAAAGGGTGGCTAGCGCCAAGCTTACAACATCGTGTCGAAACAACCCTAACCTGGGTAACTAAATTGATGAAACTCGCTCCTATTGTCTCTATTGTTCAAGAACTTGTGCGGTTCGATTTACAGCAACTAGAAAACCCCGAAATTTCTGGAATTGAATACCAGCAAGGCGTTTTGTGTGGCTACGAGATCCGCGAATATTTGTTGAATAAATGGGACAGAAAGTGCGCCTATTGTGGAATTACGGATACACCGCTACAGGTCGAACACATTCATCCCAAAGCCAAAGGCGGATCTAACCGCGTTTCTAATCTTTGCCTTGCGTGCGATGCTTGCAATAAAAAGAAAGGCACTCAAGGTATTGAGCAATTCCTCTCTAAAAAGCCAGAGGTTTTGAAACGGATTCAATCTCAAGCAAAACGTCCATTAAAAGACGCGACAGCCGTTAATTCGACTCGTTGGGCACTGTTTAATCGACTTTGCATGACTGATTTGCCAGTTTCTACTGGCAGTGGCGGCTTGACAAAGTTCAACCGCACTCGATTGAATTTAGCTAAAACTCACTGGTTAGATGCAGCTTGTGTTGGAAAAGTCGAAGAATTAAAGGTGCTGACTTCTCAACCGCTGCTAATAAAAGCAGCAGGACACGGTACTCGACAAATGTGTGGCACAGATCGGTTTGGCTTTCCAACTCGCCATAAATCAAGAAAGCAAATCCATTTCGGCTTTCAAACTGGCGATCTTGTCAGCGCTACCGTCACCGCAGGCAAGAAAGTTGGTTCCTACGTGGGACGAATTCTTTGCCGTGCATCCGGCTCGTTCGACATCGCTACAGCGAAGGGAAGAATAGCAGGAATCAGCCATAAATATTGTCAACCTATTCACAAAAAAGATGGCTATTCCTATGGATTTTGATTCAAGGCGACTGAAGTTGCAGCCGTTTTCCTCCCCATGTCTAAAGCCCGGGGCTTCTCGCTCGTTTTCTGGTGAATCTTCCGGCGTGCGATTCTTCTGGCTGCTGCGGTCATCTGGTTGAATTGATGACACCCCCTAAATTAACTTGACAGTGCCGTAAACTAATATGCCTGACCTCTTGAGCACCTTCTTTTCTAATAATTTCATTCCTCACGGGCATTGTTACCTCTGGAAACCAGGGTTAGTCTGGCTGCACTTAACGTCCGATGCCTTGACTACCCTCGCTTATTACTCGGTGGCGTTTGCCATTGTTTACTTTACGAATGAGCGTAAGGATCTGCCTGCTCACACCGTGATGCTGCTGGTGGGTTTCTTTTTTATCTTTGCCTTATGTGGCACGACGCACCTAATGGGAATAGTGACTCTTTGGCACCCCATTTATTGGGTTTCAGGACTGATCAAAGCTCTCACTGGTGTTTGGTCTTTCTATACATTCACCTTTTTACTGATTCCCTTAATTCCAGTGGCACTCGATGCGCCAAGTCCAGCCCAACTAGCCCTTACAAACCAGGAACTAGAAGAGAGTCGCCGCCGTATCGAGGCGATTAATGTGGAGCTAGAGCAACGGGTGCATGAACGCACTGCCCAACTGGAAGCGTCTAATCGCACGAAAGACGAATTATTGATGCGTGAACAAATAATTCGGGCAGACGCAGAGGCCGCCAACCGTGCCAAGGATGAGTTTCTCTCGATTCTTTCTCATGAACTCAGAACTCCTCTCAACGCGATCTTAGGGTGGTCAACGATGTTACGGCAAAAAAGCCTGAGTGAGGATAAGGTGGCGCGGGCTTTGGAGACGATCGAGCGAAACGCGAAGTCTCAAGCCCAGCTCATCGAAGACATCCTCGATGTTTCTCGCATCATCACGGGTAAACTGCGCCTCCAAGTCCGCCCTGTCAACCTCGTGCCGGTGATTGAATCGGCGATTGAGTCTGTAAACTTGGCGGCTGAGGCAAAGTCAATTCGCCTGCAAAGCCGGCTCGATTCTGAAGTTGGCCCGCTCTTGGGTGATGCCGATAGGTTGCAGCAAGTTGTGTGGAATCTACTTTCTAACGCCCTCAAATTTACGCCTAAAGACGGGCGAGTCGAGATTCGTTTGCAGCGGGTTAATTCCCATGTGGAAATTACTGTCAGCGACACTGGGGCAGGCATCAGCTCGGAATTTCTACCGTTTGTCTTCGATCGCTTCAGCCAGCACGACAGCACGACCACTCGCAGTTATGGGGGGTTGGGTTTAGGGTTAGCCATTGTGCGTCAATTAGTTGAATTACATGGCGGGACTGTAACGGTAGTGAGTCCAGGGATAGGACAGGGGACGACCTTTACAGTCAAACTTCCTGTGATGATTATCCATCTACCACCCAGCGATCCAGAGCCATTAAACTCGATCGTCGAGGCGAAGGGGAGGTTTCAGGGCTCGCCGACCCTTGAAGGCTTAAAAATCTTAGTGGTAGAGGACGAGGCTGACGCGCTAGAGTTGCTGAGCACGATTCTCGAAAAGTATGGTGCTGATGTCATGGCTGTTGCTTCGGTAAAGGACGCCTTGACCATTATCGAAACCGCAAGCGATCGCAGCCCCGATGTTTTAGTGAGCGATATTGGGATGCCGGATGAGGATGGCTACTCCCTGATCCGCAAGTTGCGTCAACTTGAAGTGCAGCGGGGCGGTAGGCTACCCGCGATCGCGCTGACGGCTTATGCCCGGAATGACGATCGTCAGCAGGCACTATTAGCAGGTTTTCAGATACATTTGACCAAACCCGTAGATGCTGCCGAGTTAGTGGCGGTGGTTGCCAGCCTCACCGGACGTATAAGCAGATTCTAACCCAGGTGTTCAAGAACAAATGTTGCGTTTGAGATTGACACTCTCGATCGCACTATCTCTTAACCCAGACCACGTAATATGCGATCGATTATTCAGCAAGCCCTAATTATTAGTTGGAGGCTAAAAACACAAACAAGGGTAATTATTGTATCACTGTTTAACTGCACAACAGCTTATCCAACCCATCCTTATATTTGGGTTGATTTATCCTTGATTACAAATATTTCCAAATCCTAATTTATCGAAAAATTGGGTTGAAAACCCCGTCCTTGTAGGACGGCTTTATATTTACCAGAGACACATTCACCACTAAATGTGTTAAAATACTGGAATGCTAACCTTGAATTACCGCTATCGAATCTATCCAAACATCGCTCAAGAACAGTCGCTTTTTGAGTGGATGGACATTTGTCGCGTCGCCTATAACTACGGGCTGCGAGAAATCAAGGATTGGTGCAATAGTCGGAAATGCCTGGTTGACAGATGCTCTATAAGCCATGAGTACATCATAGCTGCGAATGCTCCTTTCCCCAGCGAATTAAAACAACTTAACGCGCTGCCTGGCGCTAAAAAGGTATTTCCCCGTTTGAGCGAAGTACCAAGTCAAGTGTTACAACAGGCACTAAAACAATTGCACAGAGCCCTTGATGGGTTTCAAAAAGTTGGGCATGGGTTCCCTCGATTCAAGAAGTTTGGGCAATTTAAGTCTTTGTTGTTTCCCCAGTTCAAGGATAATCCTGTGACGGGAGCACATATTGCCTTACCAAAATTGGGGTTAATTCCAATTAAACTGCATCGCCCAATCCCACAGGGGTTTGTAGTAAAGCAAGTCCGAATAATCAACAAAGCAGATATTTGGTACGCCTCCATCAATATTCAATGTGATGTTAGCGTTCCCCATCCAATGCCACATGGTCATCCCATTGGGGTAGATGTGGGACTTGAAAAATTTCTGGCAACTAGCGACGGAGTTCTTGTAAAATCGCCCAAGTTCCTGAAAGTAATGCTCCGCAAGCTGAAATTGCTGCAACGCAGACTTTCTCGAAAGAAGAAGCGCTCTAAAAATTACGAGAAACAACGTATTAAGGTTGCTAGACTTCACCACACAGTTGATAACACCCGTAAAGATTTCCACTTCAAACAAGCTCATACCCTTTGTGATGCTGGCGATATGGTCTTCATGGAAGACTTGGATTACCGAATCCTAGCCAAAGGAATGCTGGGCAAACAAATGCTTGATGCTGGGTTTGGGCAGTTCCGAACTATCACCAAGTATGTGTGTTGGAAGCGTGGCAAATTATGCAGGTGAAGTCAGCGCTAGGAGAACTTCTCAGGAGTGTCCTGAGTGCGGTACAGAAGTTAGAAAAGACTTGAGTGTTAGAGTTCATGCTTGTTCTAATTGTGGCTATACAACGGATAGGGACGTTGCCAGCAGTCAAGTGATTAGAAATAGGGGAATAGAACTGCAACGTACCGATGGACAGTCGGGAATCCAAAGCGCCTATGCAGACGGTTTGCCAGGGGTTGAGATATCTCAGTCTAGGTCAAAGTCGAAAACCCGCAAGGGAACAACTAGGAAATCTAAGAAGTGATTCTTAGAAGCTCCGTACCTTCAGGTCGGAGTGATGTCACATATGAGCTGGCTTATTTCTTACTTCTTTAATCCGCAGAGTGACAGAAGAGGGATATCAGGGTTTGGCTCACGGGCTTACAGTGGCATTTTTTTGTGGAGTGCTATAACTACTCAGAATGCACAAATATGGGAATTTGTCAAGCGCTTGTGGGAGATGGTAAATTAGTGTGTGGGAGAGAAAAATCTACAGGAAGTATCGAAGTGCCTGTGCCATTCGCCTTGCCAGCAGGATCGGGCTGGTAAAGTTGGATACGATCGCGCCCAAGTCGTTTAGCTTGATACAGGGCTTGGTCGGCTGCGGCAATCAGAATTTCGGCTCTCGATTCAGATCCAGGAACAATACTCGCTACGCCCAGGCTGAGAGTGACGTACTCGCTCACCTGAGAACCAGCGTGCGGAAGCTGCAAAGCTGCGATTGTGAGCTGTATGTGTTCGGCTACGATCACTGCGCCTTGAATCGAGGTATTTGGCAAAATAACGGCAAATTCTTCGCCTCCGTAGCGAGCTACTAAATCGGCGGGGCGATTGACTGCATCGGCGATCGCCGCGGCGACTTGTCGCAAACATTCGTCCCCGCCTTGATGCCCGTAAGTATCGTTGTAACTTTTAAAAGAATCAATATCGCACAGAATTAGGGACATGGGCGTTTGTTCCCGCGCTTGTCTGCGCCACTCCATTTCTAAATACTGATCGAACCGTCGGCGGTTTGCTAGCTGCGTGAGTGCGTCCGAAGTAGCCAAGCGCTCTAACTTGAGGTTGGCTGCTTGCAACTGCTGGTAGAGTTCTGCTTGCTTGATGGCGATCGCCAACTGGGTGGCCAGAGAAGACAGCAACTCTACTTCCAACTGCATCCACTGCCGGGGACTGCACTGGTGGGCCATCAGCAGCCCCCACAATTCGTCTCCTTGCACTAAAGGCACAACCAAATAAGCTCTCACCGCGAATTGTGCGAGCAAGTCAATTTGATATTGCGGCAAATCGGCGCTCAAGACATCGGCGATCGGTCGGATCGCCCGATGTTGGTACGCTTCGAGATAGAACTCGTCAAAACAGAACTTTTCCAGGGTTTCCCCCAACATCGGCTTGCAGTTGGTCGCTACAGATTCCACTGTTACCGCCCCCGTCGCCGGGGCGGCGCAGACACTGCCCGTACAGGGGTTGAAGCGCACGATCATCACTCGATCGGCCTGAAGGAACTGACGCACTTCTGTCACTGTCGTGCGGAGCACTTCACCCAAATCCAGAGACTGGCGGATATGCTGAGTAATCGTCGCCATCAGCAGTTCTCGTTCGTTCTGCTGCCGCAGCGCCTCTTGTGCCCGTTTGTACTCGGTGATATCTTGAGCGGTGCCGAAAATTTGTTTGGGGCAGCCGTCGGCTGTGCGGGCGAAAACTTGGTCGCGGCAGCGAAACCAGCGCCATTCGCCCGATCGATGTTTGAGCCGATACTCCAACTCCAAAATATGCCCGTCTTGAGTCGAGGGAAATTTTTTCTGGTGGGCTTTGAGCCTCGGCAAATCTTCTGGGTACACCAAACTCGAGTACAAAGCAGTTTGCATCTGTAAAATTTCTTGGGGAGTGTAGCCCAGCAATTTAGAAGCTTGACCGTTGACGTAGACGTTGCGCTGTTGGGTCAAATCGTAGATGTAGAGCAAATAAGGCGCCGCGTCAGCAATTTGCTGGATGAAATGCTGGCTCGATCGCAATTCTTCCTCCACCCGCTGGCGCACTTGCACTTCTTCCAAAGCTTGATCCCGCATTGTGCGGTAAGCTTGGATGCGGTGGGTGAGGTCGGTCACGTCTTGAATCACCAGCAGCGCGTAGAACGATGGGGCATTGACCCCCGGCCATATTGATGACGAAGCTGAGGGTGGAGATTCCCTAGACAAAAAAGCACTTCTTGATGAGCCGACTCCGACACTACCCTCTGGTTCCAACTCAAGAGTATGGAGAATCCAGTCTCTAATCTCCTGTTCTTCAATGCCAGCCTCCAGTGCCGGCACAGCAGTCACAGTAGTTTGCTGAATTCGCTGCTGGCCGTCTTGCCAAGTTGCCGGAATCAGGTGTTTGTGAATTTGAGAAGAAAAAATTGTTGGCGGGCCTCCTGCAAAGATTTGCTTGAAGCGAGTGGCGTACTTTAACTGACTCAGGTGAGGAAAATGGGTTGTGATCTTTGTTCCCAATATTTGGCTGCGGGGAATTTTAGTCCACTCTTCCAGACAAGTGTTCCAAAACAGCACCACAAAATCATCTTGCAGCAAGCAGGCGCCGACTGGTACGCTGTCGAGAACCCCAAACTTTTCCTTAATACTTTTGCTCTCCTCAATCATAGACCCCCGGCAAGTTGATTGATAGCAGTCAACAAGGTGTCAAAGGAATTAACATTGAAAATAAGAATGATATCTCCTTCAATGTGAAGCCTTTCAATCATGAAACTGGTCTGGGCTAATAAAACAACTGTATCAGTAGCTAAACCGCCAGAGATCAGCAAACTAGCAATCGTCCCTTCGCTATAAGTGGGAATTGAATAGTTCAGGCGCTGCTGAAGTACGTTGCTGATTGCACCCATGACCCCATTAATTACAATATTTCCCACTTCACTTAGCGTACCAATTTTGACTGAATCGAGATCCTGAGTTCCTTCTTCCCCTGTGAGCATCGTCACCAGCATAGCAGCGCTGTTTGTGGGAAAGACTAGCTGGGCAATGCCTCCAAAGGAGCCTGTGAATTTGAGCTGGACAGCGGCGATTTGCTCGCCGTTGAGGTGTTGCTCTAACTCTTCTTCCACGTCGATGGGAGTCAGAATCTGAAGGTAGGGGATTTGCAAGCGAATCGGGGAGTCGATCATGTCGTTCAAAACCCCTGCGGCTTGACCGATGCCGATGTTGACGAGTTCCTGCAAAGCATCGAGCTGTCGAGTGCTTAATTTCATTGTGCGCTCTCCTCGCTGACACTCAGAGCTTTTTTGATCCACCCGATTAGTTCGTCTGAGTTGGGCATTTTGTGAATGACTGCCAGGGCTCCGAGTGCCATGCACTCGGAGCGGGTGGTTGCTTGGATGTCTGCGGTAATTACGATCACTGGAATTTTATATCCTCGATCGCGCATGGCTTGCAGGACTTCCCTACCTTCCATTTCCGGCATCAGCAGGTCTAAGAGCATACAGTTTGGGGTTTTAGTGCCGAGCAGTTCTAGAGCTTCTGGGCCGCTGGATGCTTCCCAAGTCTCGTATCCTTCTGCTCGCAGGATTTTGCAGATTACCCTCCGAGTCAACCACGAATCTTCGACAACGAGAATTGATGTCACTACGTTCTCCTCCTTCTATTGTTTAGGACTGACCGACGTTGCAGGTACTGGTTTTATCTTGACAGTAATTTAAAGTGCTGGGACGGTGTGCGATCGAGCTTCACTTGGAATTCCTGTTCTTAAAAACTAACGCATTAATGTGTTGGATAGTTTAGTATCTTGGACTATGTTAAGAAAAAACCCGGTTTCTGAATGAAACCAGGTTTGCGGGATCTCTATTGCTCCTAACAGGGGCGCTCAATTATAGATTACCAAACGCTTCCGAAGGGACTCTACTCGCTGTTTGGCCGTGGTATTGTCTGGCTCGCAGGCGAGAGCTTGTTCGTACATTTCCAAGGCTTGAGCGGTTAATTTCTTGCGCTCGTAGGCGTGACCCAGGTTGTTGAGACAGGTAACGTATTCTGGCTGCAACTTCAGGGCTTCTTTGTACTGGCGGATCGCGATGTCGTACTGTTCTTGGCCGAAGTGTGCAAAACCGAGGGCGTTGTATATAACAGCTTGATTTTCTTCGCCTTCTAAGTCTTTGGCTTTCAGGGCTTTTTGAAACAGTACGATCGCCTGGGAGTAAAGCTTCTTATCTAGATATATACTTCCTAATTCGTAGTATTCCTGTGCTGTTCCTTTTTCTACCGTCAGCTTATTTTCTAAGCGTTCCAGAGACATTTCCAGCTTCCGAGTTTTGAGAATCTGGCGCACCACAAACCAGGAAGTGCTGCCGAGTATAGCGAGCAGGACTGTCAGGTAAAGAATGAGCAAATTACTATCCATGTTTTTCTTAAATTTAGGTATGTCTGTGGAAGGTTTTATTTATTTTAAGGCGCTAGCAATCTCTGAGATGTGCCTCTGCAACTGTATAAAAAACAAGGAAATAGCGATCGACCGGCCCGATCGCGATTTCTGAAAAAGCAAAAATCCAGAAGTAAGAACAAAGAAGGAAACTTGGTCTCAACCTCCTAAATTCATCAGGAGTTTTCCTTCTCTGGCAGACAGTTAAATCTTTCTTACTTCTGCTTTGTGCATTCTGAAAATCAAGCGAACTTTCAGGCTCCGGCTCGATTGGCCATTTCCACAACTTTACCGAATGTTGCGGGGTCAATTATCGCCATTTGTGCCAGCATTTTTCGGTTGATTTCGATGTTGGCTTTCTTCATGTTGCCGATCAGTCTGCTGTAGCTCGTGCCGTGCTGGCGCGATGCGGCATTGATCCGAGCAATCCACAGGCGGCGGAAATCGCGTTTGCGTTTTTTGCGATCGCGATAACCGTTACGCAGGGCCTGCATCACCCGTTGGTTAGCTGTGCGGAACTGTTTCGACTGTGCGCCTCGGAAACCCTTGGCTAATTTGAGAATTTTTTTGCGGCGCGCTCTGGCGACATTACCGCGTTTTACCCGTGTCATCTTTAATTTCCGTTAAACTTTACAAGTATGGAAGCATTAACCGCACGTTAGCATCGTTGGTCTCGTCGATGACGACCAGCTTAGATAGACGGCTTTTGCGAGCTGAACTTTTGTGCTGTAGCAAGTGGCTTTTGTAAGCTTTGCGGCGCACAATTTTACCGCTGCCGGTCGCTCTAAAGCGCTTTGCGGCTGCTTTGCGAGTTTTGAGTTTTGGCATGAACTGGTGTTATTTGGACACAAGCTTATACCGTATCACGTTTGTGCTACTTTCTGCAAGGGAGATTTGCGGTTTGGGGGTAGCGCTGCATTTGCTGCCATATACAGGATGGGCGATCGGGTAATCTTGCGGTAGTTTGCGGGAGTTGACACCTGGTATAAAATGTTATGCCGCACTTGCTGTATCATTAAGCGTTCATAAAATTCCATCTCAAAAAGATTTAGTTCCACAGGTTCCGGCGAGCTGAGCCTTACCTTTCTCGGTGGATTTATTTCGCAATAATTAAACCATAAGTTTCTTGACCACGAATTTCAAAGGTGGTACCCGCCACGTGATTTATCCGTGGAATCAATCCAAAATCGAAAATCGAAAATCACTTATTGCCCCCGCATTTATCCGTGGGGTCGCCTCTAAAATCTAAAATCTAAAATCTAAAATCGATTGACGGACTTTGCAGCCACATATTCAAGTTTTGAGTTTAATCATTACCAACTAGCATCCGCGCTCAAACAATTTAATACGAATTTTATAACTGACTTATATGTTTATATTACACGATATATTTGAGCTATTTAATTAAGAAAAACTAAGAAAGGTTCAAGGCTGTTGAAACCCCCGTGTCGCTTGCATCTGCGATCGGAAGATACGCTCGCTTTCCGCCTCCCGTGTTTTTTTTGTAAATGTGGATGGGGGGTTTACGTCAGCAGTTTTTCATGCTCTGTTTTTTCTGCTTTACTGGGGGGTTCGCTCTTTGAGTGGGTGCATTGTTAGTTAACAGGTTGAGTCAGTGTACCCATCAGGGTGAACGCTCCTACAAGGCAGACAGCGAGACAACATTCTGGCAAATGATGAAGCCGTCGCCAATGAATAAAGATGAGTTTCAAGAATGGTTCTACGGCTACAAGCCTTCATAAACCTTGGAATAGGTGCTGATTAAAAATGCTGATATCATACCGATCGCGGCAGTCGAACATAATAAATAAAGGAGGTATTTAAGCTGGATTGAGTATTAAACTCTCAATACAGGTCTTTCGGGATTTTCGGGATTGGGAACTAGACGCTGATTTTTGCAATCTACCAGCAAATCTAAAGTTTCTAACACAGTTTGACCGATTAGCACCATATCGCCTAAAACCATTGCCGCCTCAATTGTCTCGCGCCCTTCTATTTCAAGGATAACAGGCCCTGTTAATCCCACTGTTTCTTGTCTGCCATCAGCATATTTTGCTATTTCCTGACTCCGAATTCTTAAACCGAGGTGTTCGCAGACTTCTACAGGAATAGCTGTGCGTACTGCGCCAGTATCTATCAGTGCTTCTGCTTCGTACACGCGCAACAGATTGGGATTGAGCAATCCTCTCTTGACTAACTCTTCATCAATGGCATTCGTTAGCTTGACTTTGACTCGAACTGCACCCATATTTTTGCTGGCTTGAGTTAGATCGCGATCGAGATTTATCATATCGCCTCTTTTCGTCTAGAAAGTCTACCTTTGATTCTAGCCGTAATTGATGGTTGTAAGGTTCGCACTGCACACCCTACAAGTAAAGTTTGTACGTAAGTCTTACAGCGCATTTCCGGTTTATGAAGTGCAGTAGGGACAAAGGCTTTCGCCGTGTCCCTACGGGGATATATCACTCTTGTGGGGAGTAGGGGTTGGGCATCCTGCCCGCCCTAAACATACAAGTTAAATGCACCACAGCTTACTCATCTTCTGCATAGATAAACCGATACAATTCGCTAGGATCTGGCTCGGCACTTTTCTCAGCAAAATCGACTGCATCATCAATTACTGCTTGAATCTTATTATCGATCTCTTTCAATTCTTCAGCAGTCGCCAAAGTTCGATCGATCAACTCAGCAGCCAACTTCTTAATCGGATCGCGGGGGAACCAATATTCCTTCTCTTCCTTAGAACGCAACTCATCAGGATCGGCCAAAGAATGGCCGCGAAAGCGATAAGTCAAAGCCTCAATCAAAGTCGGTCCCTCGCCGGCCCGCGCCCGCGCCACAGCTTCTTTGGCCACTTCCCGCACCGCCAAAACATCCATCCCGTCAACCTCAAAACCAGCCATGCCAAAAGCATGAGCCTTCTTGTAAATCAGCGGGTCAGAAGTAGCTCGCTCGTGGGCCATCCCGATCGCCCATTTGTTGTTTTCCACAACATAAATAATCGGCAACTTCCACAAAGCCGCCATATTCAAACATTCAAAAAACTGCCCGTTATTTGCAGCACCATCGCCAAAAAAACAAGCAGTCACGCCATCGGAACTCTCATCCCCCAAAGCTTCGCGGCGGTACTTCGATTGAAAAGCCGCCCCCGTAGCTACAGGAATCCCCTCAGCCACAAAAGCATAACCTCCCAACAGTCGGTGTTCGGCCGAAAACATGTGCATCGAACCGCCGCGGCCCTTCGAGCAACCAGTTTCCTTCCCGAACAACTCCGCCATTACCTCCCGCGCCGGCACGCCCGCGCTCAAAGCGTGAACGTGATCGCGGTAGGTGCTGCTGACGTAATCGGTGTCATCCCGGCGCATCGATCGAATCACGCCAGTAGACACAGCTTCCTGACCGTTGTACAAGTGGACAAAACCAAACATTTTGCCCCGGTAGTACATCTCAGCACACTTGTCCTCAAAATAGCGCCCCAAGACCATATCCTCGTAGAGCATCAAGCCCTCATCCCGAGAAATGTTTACGCTTTGCGCGTCAAAAACTGGTAAAGTCCGTTCCTGAACCATAAATAATTAATACCCGACGATCAGCTTCCTTGACATCTAAATTTAAACCGAGATGGGACACAACCGCAGCCGAAAACGATCGCACCTTTTCTGTGCAGCACTTCACCAATTGTTAAATTGAGTTGGCCATCGGGGCGGATTGCCCGGACTCGGAGAACCAACTCCCATCCAAACCCCATGCCAACCAATGATATAATTCCATTACTCTCAAACCCGAAAATGCTCAAGAGTCAAACAACTCATTTAGCTCAGGGGCAGTGGGACTTTCCATTTTCCTCACTGTAAAACGCTGTAGAGGGAAAAAAATCAGAGGATCTCTACGGTAACTCCAACATACCGTGAATTGGGCGGTTGGAAGCCAACACCAGAATTTTTGATTTGGTTTGCGGGAGTATCTCACTTAAGATAGGCTAATTCAGTTGCTAGCGCTTTGGGGAAGTGGACAGTGTTAATTCCACTAGATTACTACCGGATTTTGGGTCTACCGATTCAAGCTACTGCCGAACAGTTGCAGCAGGCTCACCGCGATCGAACTTTACAGCTTCCGCGCAGGGAGTATTCCGAAGTTGCGATCGTCGCCCGCAAACAACTGCTCGATGAAGCCTGCGCCGTTCTGTCAGACTCAGAGGGGCGCAAAGCTTACGATGCCAGTTTTTTAGCCAAAACTTACGATCGAGAGTCGGAAGCGGCACAGGAAGCCAAGCACCAGAGGTCAAAAACCTCAGCAGGCACGGCCACCTTCCTGCAAGACGCAGGAGAAACCGCTCCGGCAGAGTCCAAGGCTTTAGAGGCTGCTCCCGACCCCCACACTCCAAGTATTGAAATCGATGACAACCAATTCGTAGGAGCCCTGCTCATACTGCAAGAACTGGGAGAATACGAAATCGTACAGAAGCTGGGTCGCCCGTATCTTAACAATGGCAGCATCGCGATCGCAGAAGGTCGTTTCGGCGACCCTCAGCTCGTGAGGCCAGATATAGTTTTAACCGTCAGCCTTGCCTGTCTAGAACTCGGCCGCGAACAGTGGCAGCAAGGTCAGTACGAAAATGCCGCAAAATCATTAGAAGCAGGTCAAGAATTGCTGCTGCGCGAAAGCCTATTTGCAAGCGTGAGGGGTGAAATGCAAGCCGACATATACAAACTCCGTCCGTACAACATTTTAGAGCTATTATCGCTTCCCGAAGAAAAAGTCGCCGAGCGTCGCAAGGGACTGGAAATCCTGCGAGAAATGCTTCAAGAACGAGGCGGAATCGACGGTTCGGGAGACGATCGATCGGGTTTAGGAATAGAAGACTTCCTCCGGTTCGTGCAGCAAATGCGTAAACACCTAACCAGCAGCGAGCAGCAGGCGCTATTTGAAGCCGAAGCCGGCCGCCCCTCCGCAGTAGCCACTTACCTCTCGGTCTACACCCTGTTAGCCCAAGGATTTGCAGCCAGACAGCCATCGATGATCCGTCGGGCAAAGCTGATGCTGATGCAGCTCGGTCGCCGCCAAGACGTTCACCTGGAAAAAGCCGTCTGTTCCCTGCTGCTGGGCCAGACAGAAGAAGCCAGCAGAGCCCTCGAACTCAGTTCGGAAAAAGAACCCCTGGCCTTCATTCGCGAACATTCCCAAGATTCACCCGACTTGTTGCCCGGACTGTGCTTGTACGCCGAACACTGGCTACAAGAAGAAGTGTTTCCCCACTTCCGCGACTTGGCCAACGAGTCAGTGTCCTTGAAAGACTACTTTGCCGACCCGAAAGTACAAGCTTACCTAGAAGCTTTGCCACAAGACGCAGAAACCGCCAACGAATGGGTCGTCGTGCAGCCCCGCGCCGGCAAGCCCCCAGGGCGACTGCAACCGACAGCAGGCCGATCGCCCGCTGCCATACCCCCACAGCCACCCACAGCCAAGCAGGGAGCCAGTACCGTCACCTTGACCCCCGTACCGGGCGACGCTTCTACCGCAGCTTCGGGGGCGAAATCCCAGGGAACGGTGGCCGCGCCTAGCGCTGTTGCCCCCGTCTCTCTCCCGATAGCTACAGTGCCACACCCTGCAGAATCGACTTCCAAACATCGCAGACGCCAATATTCAGGGCGCAGCGGAGCCAGCGGCAAAGGGCTAAAGGGCGATTTTGCCGATCGAGCGCGCACCAAGGCAGCAGAAATTACCGCCCAAGTCAAGTCCATGCCTCCAAACAGGCTGGCTTTGTTTCTAGTCGCAGGTGTCCTGAGCCTGTTACTCCTGTGGTTAATACTCAGTCTCTTGGCTAGCGCGATGCAAGCCCTATCGGGCCCCCTCCAAGGAGAGCAAGCCCTGGTTCGCCTCGAAGAACCGCCGCTGGAAATCCCTGCCGTGGCCCCGGCCCCAGAGCCGAGCGCAGCAGGCGCAGTGTCGGGAGAAATCACTGAGGTAGCAGCAAAAGACTTAGTTCAAAGCTGGCTATCGGCGAAAGCAGCGGCTTTGGGCCCCAATCACGCTGTCGAAGAATTAAAGCAAGTTCTGACAGAACCGGCTTTGTCTCGCTGGCAATTGATGGCAGAAGCTCAACAGCGTAACAACGCGCACCAGCGTTATGTACACAAGCTGGAAGTTAATGGAGTTACCACAAATCCGACTAATCCCGATCGCGCCCAAGTAGAAGCACAAGTCTCGGAAAAAGCCGAAGTGTTCGATCGTTCTCAACTCGTTTCATCGCGTAATGAAAACCTGCGGGTGCGCTACGACTTGATCCGTCAAGAGGGACAGTGGCGGATTATGGATTGGCAAGTGATTAAGTAAGGAATTGTTCAGTTGACAGTTGACAGTTGACAGTTGACAGTTGACAGTTGACAGTTGACAGTTGACAGTTGACAGTTGACAGTTG
>NZ_JAUBOV010000044.1:18291-60076 GCF_036700405.1 Microcoleus sp. T3_D1 | reverse complement strand
TCCGCAATTAGAAAGCTTGGCAGCTTCGGAACACAGGTATTCAAGAATAGCTTGAACATCTGAATCAGCCAGAATTACATTTTGTTGACAGCCAAACATGAGTAGTCCTCTTTGTTGTAATATAATACAGCAAAACACCGGAAAAGAGCGTGAACAAACGTTGAGATTTTTTAGATGCAGGAATCTAAATTTGCACTCGTTGAAGATCGCTGCAAATCTGTAGGTAGAACTAAAACTGATGTATTTATAGTCAATCAGGAGCCTCAAGGTTAAGGAAAAGCCGTCCTGAAAGGACGGGGCTTCAGCCCTCCGCTACGCTCCGCCCAGTTTTTTGGTGAAATCTTCGAGCATTTCTTCACAAAAATCAGCGGCTTGTATCTGCAAAAAGTGCGATCGACTCACATCTTGCACCATTGTCAAGAACAGGCTTTTCGGCCTGTTCCACAAAGAGTGAATTTTCTTGTGGAACAGGCCGAAAAGCCTGTTCCTAAAAAGCTTATTGAGAATGGTGCAACATCTCCGATCGAGCTATTAAACATAAAACCCAGAATCCCGCCTTCTCCAAGAAAGCGGGATTCTAAATTCAGAAAAGTTTTATGCAGTTTTTTTTGTCGCTAGCATACTGAGCAAATTAAATGTTTTTAGTCTCAAGCGAGAGGGACTTCGTTTCTGTAGCGAGAGGCTTCAGCCTGTCGGGGAATCAACCAAAACGGCCACTCACATAATCTAAAGTAGACTCTTCCTTCGGAGTTTGGAAAATTACCTCAGTCTTGTCACACTCCACAAGATAGCCAAACCGCTTCCCATCGTCAGAAAGTTTAGCATTGAAAAAAGCAGTCAGGTCAGAAACCCGAGAAGCCTGCTGCATATTGTGAGTAACGATCACAATCGTATACTTCTCCTTGAGTTCCCGCATCAACTCCTCAATCTTAATCGTAGAAATCGGGTCAAGAGAAGCGCAAGGTTCATCCATTAACACTACATCAGGATTAATCGCGATCGCCCTAGCAATACACAAACGCTGCTGCTGGCCACCCGAAAGAGAAAAACCGCTTTGCTTCAACTTATCCTTCACCTCATCCCACAAATAAGCTTGGCTGAGCGATTTTTCCACCAGCTCATCCATATCTCCCTTATAATTGTTCACCCTCGCACCGTAAGCAATATTGTCATAAATCGACTTCGGGAAAGGATTCGGCTTTTGAAACACCATCCCAATCTTGCGGCGCACCTCCACAGCATCAATATCAGGATCGTAAAGATTTTGACCCTTGTAATCAATTCTACCCTCTAAACGAAAACCGCTAACTAAATCGTTGAGGCGGTTAAAACATCGCAGAATTGTACTTTTACCGCAGCCAGACGGTCCAATCAACGCAGTAATGCGATTTTTAGGAATCTCCATAGAAACATTTTTAACCGCGTGAAAAGCGCCGTAAAAAATATTGATATTTTCTGTCCGTAAAACTGTTTCCGTTTGCTTGTCTAAATCCATCATCATACAGATAATACTCCAATCGAATTTTACAAATTACCGCTGAACAACGATCTCAATTCCGGTAGATTTCTTATAATATCTTGGCCGGGGCGGCTTTACTGGAACTCGGGTTTGTATTGAATATCTTGGCGAACCCGCCCCTACAATAATTATATTTATTTAACCGGAAATGATATGACAACTGACAACTGACAACTGACAACTGTCAACTGACTAATACACTTTTTTGTGAGTAGCCCAGCGAGAAAGAATACTCGTCAATAAAACCATAATCACCAAAATCAAAGATGCCGCCCAGGCCAATTCTTTCTGTGCCTTAAAAGGAACCGTTGCAAAGTTGTACACCAAAACCGAAAGACTCGGAGTTGGCTTATCAAATCCTGCCGGCCAAAAAGGCGAATTCAGCGCCGTAAAAATCAAAGGAGCAGTTTCTCCTGCAGCGCGAGCAATTGCCAGCGTCACGCCCGTTAAAATAGCCGGAATTGCCGCAGGCAAAACCACCTGCAACACCGTCTGATAATTAGAAGCACCCACACCAACCGAGGCCCATCTAATATCTTGCGGGACGATTTGTAGAGCTTCGTCAGTAGTCCGCACAATCGTCGGCAACATCAGCACGGCCAGCGCCGCGCCCCCTGCAATTGCCGAAAAACCTCCCATATTTACCACGAACAAACCGTAGGCAAATACCCCTGCAATAATCGAAGGAACGCCGCTGAGGACATTAGTAGCAAAGCGCACCCAGCGAGCTACTTGGCCGCTGCTGAATTCCGACAAATAAACGGCGGCCAATACACCAAAAGGAACAGCAATTAAAGAAGCAATTCCCACCGTCATCAATGTACCGAGAATTGCATTAGCAATACCGCCTCCCGATAGTCCGGGCGGGGGTGGCAGCTTGGTAAACAAGTCTAAATTCAGGCGATTGAAACCTTGTACGGTGACGTAGGAAAGAACTGCAAACAAAGGCAGCAGAGTGATGGCCAGACTAGCTCCAGCCAATACAGTCATCCCCAGACTAAACAGCGCTTGCGGGCTGTTTTTAACCTTCTTTAAACTGCCTGTTTTTGATACCAAAGGATTCTCATCGGAGACGCTATTTGACATAAACTAAAAATATGTAGGAAATGGCGGCAAACTTCTAGTTGTACTTCGCTCTTACTTGAGAAACAATCCACTCTGCCAAAATATTAACAATCAGTGTCATAATAAACAGAATTAGCCCAGTGTACATCAGAGCTGCTACTTGCAACCCGGAGGCTTCCGCAAACTGATTTGCCATCAGAGAAGCAATTGTATTTGCCGGAGCTAGCACAGAAAGACTTAACTGATTGGAATTGCCAATTAACAGAGTCGCAGCCATTGTTTCTCCCATCGCGCGACCGAGCCCAAGCATAATTCCGCCGACAATGCCGGAAAAAGCCGCCGGTACGAGTACCCTAAAAATCGTTGTCCACCGAGTAGCCCCTAAACCTAGAGATGCTTGTCGCAAATCGGGCGGGAGACTTGCCAAAGAGTCGCGGGAGATAGCAGTAATAATGGGCAAAGTCATGATTCCCAAAATTACTCCTGCTGGTAACATTCCCGGCCCAACTGGCGAGGTGCTAAAAATCGGCAGCCATCCGAAAGTGCCGTTGAGAAACTTGCCGAGAGTAGTAATCAGGGGAATCAATACAGCAATTCCCCACAAACCGTAGACTACGCTGGGAATGGCAGCTAAAAGTTCTACTAAAAAAACCAAAGCTGTGCGGACTGGCAGCGGCAAAAAATCTTCACTCAAGAAGATTGCAGTCCCTACTCCTAATGGTACTGCAATTAGGAGCGCGATCGCCGAACTGACGATCGTCCCGTAAATCATCGGCAGCGCACCGTACTCTTCTTTAACCGGATTCCAATCACTACCAAACAGAAAGCCCAAACCGTACTGTTGAATTGCAGGTAAAGCCCTGTAACCAACGGTGAGCGCGATTACCAGCAATATTACACCAACTCCTATGCCCAAAATCCGCGTGAGCCAGATAAAGCCTTGGTCTAAGGATTTTTCTGCCCCAGAGCGCGATCGGCTCTGTGATTGAGCGCTGTTATTATCTGAAATCATAGAAAAAAAAACCAAATATATAGTAGCGGAAAATAGCCTGTTTCGGAAAAAGCTAGAAGGAAGCAGAAAGAAAGACCATAAATAAAATCACATAGGGGCGGGTTAATTCATCACCTAACTTTTCAACAAATATTTCTGGTAAAACCCGCCCCTTGTATTTTGAAAGAGGTAGATGGCGATTTACAGCCCAAGCGGGGGCGGGTTTATCAGATTATTGATTTTAAGCAATTATGGTTTGTGAAACCCGCCCCTACACAGATGCACCGATTGTTACATAGAAGAGGGGCGGATTTATTAATCCCCTGACTTTTTAACAAATATTTCTGGTAAAATCCGCCCCACAGAAATATCTCTCTTCGTTCTTCCTGATTTTTACCCGCACGCGCAATGCCGAAGGCCTTTTTTCCCTCTGACAACGGACAACAGTCAACAGTCAACAGTCAACAGTCAACAGTTACTATTTGGCTACCTCAATCTTGTAGTCTGGGCTGATGCCGTCAGCGGCTGCGGCTACTTTTTCTCTAACGTTTTGGGGCAGAGGAACGTAGCCCAATTCGGAGCTCACTTTTTGACCTTCAGTTAAGCCGTATTCAACCATTGCCTCGATGGTTTTGGCTTTGTTGGGGTCAGCAACTGTTTTGGGGACGAGCATCCAAGTGTAGGTGACAATTGGATAGGATTGAGCGCCTTCGGGGTCTTCGATAAATGCTCGCAGGTTTTCCGGCAGCGGCACAGTCGCTAAAGCTTGAGAAGCTGACTCGTCGGTAGGTACTACAAATGTGCCTGCTTTGTTTTCCAAAGATGCAAATTTGAGATTGTTGTTTTTGGCGTAGCCGTATTCTACGTAGCCGATGCTGCCGACGGTTTGCAGGAGTTGGGCTGTGACGCCTTCGTTGCCTTTTGCGCCTACGCCTACGGGCCACTGTACTGTTTTGCCGTCGCCTACTGCACTTTTCCAGTCGGGGCTGATGGCACTCAGGTGTTTGGTGAAGACGGCGGTGGTACCGCTACCGTCGGAACGGTGGACGATGGTGATGGCTTGGTCTGGCAATTTAGCGCCCGGGTTTGCCGCTGCAATTTTGGGGTCGTTCCAGTTGGTAATTTTACCGGCGAAGATATCTGCGTAAACAGCCCGTGGCAGTTTCAGTGGTTCGGTTAAGTCTGGCAGGTTGTAGCCGATGACGATGCTGCCGGCTGTCATGGGCAGCAGTATCACGCCTTTGTCTGCTGGAACTTTGGCAATTTCGTCGTCTTTCATGCCGGTGTCGCTGGCCCCAAAGTCTACTGTGCCTTTGGTAAATTGTTCGACTCCGGCGCCGCTGCCTACTGATTGATAGTTAATTTGTACTTTGGGGTTGATTTTGTTGAAGTCTTGAAACCAACGCTGGTACAGGGGGGCGGGGAATGAGGCGCCGGCTGCGGTGATGGCTACGTCTGAGGCTAGGGCGAGTTTGGTGTTTTCCGCTGTGCCGGTGGCTGCAACGGGGGATGCGCCGGGGGATGCTGCGGTGTCGCCGCCGGGGCTGGTGGTGCCGCCTGTGGGTGTGCTGGGACTGCTGCAAGCTGCTACACTGAGGGCGATCGCCATAGCGGAAATTGCAGTAGTCAGACGGTTTGGATTAATCAAGTTGAGACGAAAAAGCATAGGTATAAAAAATCTGCGATCGTTATAGGGGTGTCCCGCACCAGCATAGCGCGCAAAAGTAAAGGTTAGGTTAAGAATCTTTACACTTAATGGCAATTTAATATTAATTAATATTATTAATGTTAGTAATGAGCTTGACAATTGTGAATATATAAGATATAGGGCAGAGAAATAGCTACGGAAACAAGCAGTCGATCGCCCGATCGCGAAAAATTCCTCATTAAATTATCACAAGATCGAGGCTGGAGAACCAGAAAACCATACAATGGTGGTTATTTTGACAGTAGTGCTAGTATTAAGAATTTAAAAGCTGCGGGCATTTAAGCTTGCATCTGACAAATGCCTTCTGACGAATGCCGTTTGATGATGTAGCAACCGCCCTGACGGTTAGGACGTTCTTAATTGCACAAACATAAACGGTCGATTGCAACTTCCTTCTTTCTTCCTTCTGCTATAATGCCTGCTCCTATTGAATTAATCTGGGCTGTTATTGGTTTGCTCCTGACGATAGGAGGCACTTTTTTGCCTGCATCTGTCACAATTCCGATTGGGTTGTGGGACGATCGAGGACTTCAGGCCTACTCTTTAGGTGTTACCTATCAAATTGGAGCCGTCTTGCTAGTAGGCTGCATGGGGGGGAAAAATGCTGCGGCTCTCTCGCAAATTGCTTATTTGGCATTAGGATTAACTTTGTGGCCAGTTTTTTCTCAAGGCGGCGGCATCGGCTATCTCAAAGAAGCGAGTTTTGGGTATTTGCTCGGTTTTGTGCCTGGTGCTTGGGTGTGCGGCTGGGTGGCTTTTAAGGTGGCTTCGCGGCTGGAATCTATGGCTTTTAGCTGTTTGTGCGGTTTGTTCACTGTTCACGCGATCGGCTTAATTTATCTAATTTTTACTTACTGGCTGCCTCCGGCAAAAAAAACACCTTTATTCGATGAGATTCTTAAATATTCGGTTTATCCTCTGCCGGGACAATTAGCGGTAGTTTGTGCGATCGCAGTGCTGTCATTTACTTTGCGCCGCTTGATGTTTTATTGATTGCGAAGGAAGTTCGGCAACGGATTATGTAACGGATGTAACGGATGTCAGGAAGAAGGAATAAGGAATAAGGAAGGAGGAAGAAGGAACAAGGAAGAGGTAACTGGTAATTGTGCAAAATAAGGTTATACTATACATTGCCCAACGGGAGAGTCCTGTCGCTGCGGCTGGGATTGCTTTTATCCACTGCATTCTGCTCGCAATGACAAGTGAGATTGGAGTAAATTCTCTCAGGCCCGATGCCCCATTTTCTATTGCTTAATTCATGCGTTTTAAAAGAAATCCCTTGTTCTGGGTTGCTGCTGTTATCAGTTTAGTTTTAGACCACCTGGCTAAGTTTTGGGTGGTGCAAAATTTTGAATTGACGGTTCCTCCGCAAACGCAGCCACTGTTACCTGGGGTGTTTCACTTCACTTATGTTGTTAATACCGGTGCGGCTTTTAGTCTGTTCAGCAATGGCGGGGCGATTTGGTTGCGGTGGCTGTCTTTGGCCGTTAGTGTCGGATTGATGGTACTAGCTTGGTTCGGGCCGCGAATTAACCGCTGGGAACAAGCTGGCTACGGTTTGATTTTGGGGGGAGCACTGGGGAATGGGATCGATCGATTTGTTTCGGGCCACGTTGTAGATTTTATCGATTTTCGGATAATTCGGTTCCCCGTATTTAATCTAGCCGATGTGTTTATTAATGCTGGGATTATCTGTTTGCTGATTGCAACTTTTCACAGTCCACCGCCGCCGAGAAGGCAAGACGATGGCGATTCTATTTCAGAGTAAATTTGAAGAAGCAATAAGGAAGTTCGCCAACAGATTCGCTTTCTTCGGATGTAACTGAGATGTTGCACCATTCTCAATAAGCTTTTTAGGAACAGGCTTTCCGGCCTGTTCCACAAGAAAATTCACTCTTTGTGGAACAGGCCGAAAAGCCTGTTCTTGAGAATGGTGCAAGATGTGAGATGTAACGGATGTAACAGCTAACTAACTGTAGGGTGCGTCAGCGGGGAGATCCTTAGTTTGTGGTCGCCACATTCAACCCTGACGCACCCTACAATGACTTTGGAAATGGCTTAAAATGAGATAAGAACAGACCTATTGTTAAAACTAAATTTGCCCGTGAATCCTAATCCATTTGCTCAAGAACGCTTACTATTTGCCCCAGCAACCCCCGATGCTGATGCTATCCCGACTATTTTTGCTTTTCCCAACGAGTACACGGTGGGTATTACCAGTCTCGGCTATCAGATAGTGTGGGCAACTTTGGCTGTGCGATCGGATATTGAAGTCAGTCGTTTATTTACTGATATCCGCGAACAACTTCCCCGACATCCAGAATTACTGGGATTTTCGCTTTCTTGGGAACTAGACTATGTAAATATTCTAAATTTATTGGAATCTCTAGAAATTCCGATTTGGGCGTCAAAACGAACTGATAATCATCCGATAGTATTCGGCGGTGGCCCGGTTTTTACTGCTAATCCCGAACCTTTTGCCGATTTTTTTGATGTGATTTTGCTGGGAGATGGCGAACATCTCATAGACAATTTTATTGATGCTTGTAAAGAAGTCCGTACCGCCGACAGATTAACTAAATTGCGGCATTTAGCCCAAGTTCCGGGAGTTTACGTCCCCAGTTTGTACGAAGTAACTTATCTCGATGCTGCTGAGGGGATTAAATCGATTCAGCCTGTCGATTCGGGAATTCCCAGTATGGTTGAAAAACAGACTTATCGCGGCAATACTTTATCTGCTTCCACTGTGGTGACAGAAAAAGCGGCTTGGGAAAATATTTACATGGTGGAAGTGGTTCGGAGTTGTCCAGAAATGTGCCGTTTTTGTTTGGCAAGTTATCTGACTTTGCCGTTTAGAACTGCGAGTTTGGAGGCTTCGCTAATTCCGGCGATCGATCGCGGTTTAGCTGTAACTAATCGTTTGGGTTTGCTGGGTGCTTCGGTGACTCAGCACCCGGAATTTGAAGCGTTGCTGGATCATTTGAATCATCCGAAATACGACGGCGTGCGGCTGAGTCTTTCTTCGGTACGGACGAATACGGTGACAGTTAAATTGGCCGAAATATTGACAAACAGAGACAGCAAATCTGTGACAATTGCGGTGGAAAGCGGGAGCGATCGCCTCCGCAAAATCGTTAACAAAAAACTCACAAATGACGAAATTATTCAAGCTGCTATTAATGCTAAGGCGGGCGGCTTAAAGGGAATTAAGCTTTACGGGATGGCGGGAATTCCTGGTGAAGAGATGGAGGATTTAGAGGAGACGGTGGCGATGATGCGGGCGATTAGAAAAGCCGTTCCCGGTTTGCGCTTGACTCTGGGATGCAGCACTTTTGTCCCGAAATCTCACACTCCTTTTCAGTGGTTTGGAGTGAATAAAGATGCGGAGAAGAGGCTGAAGTTTTTAGATAAAGAATTGCGGAAGTTAGGTTTAGAATTTAGACCTGAAAGCTATAACTGGTCTGTGATTCAGGGTTTGTTGTCAAAGGGCGATCGGCGGTTGTCTCGGCTGTTGGAATTAGTGCGGCATTACGGCGATACTTTGGGCAGTTATCGGCGGGCATTTAAGGAGTTGCGCGGACAGTTGCCTGAGATGGATTTTTATGTTTTTCAAGAGTGGGAATTGGATCGGGTTTTGCCTTGGAGTCATTTAAAAGGGCCGCTACCGGAGGCGACTTTGAAGAAGCATTTAGCGGAGGCGCTGAGTCATTTTAGGACGAAGGATTTGCAGTTGACGAGTTAAGAAATAGCGGATGCGAAAGTGCGTTAGCGAAGCTCGCCCCTACGGGGGCTACGCCAACGAAGAGGATCGCATCTTTGCAAGTAAGTAGATTGAAAGCTAACTTAACAAGATAAAATAAGGAGCGACGTACTATAATACAATTATGCCAGAAGTTCAACCCAAGGAAATTCAGCGTTATGTCACATCAGATGGCAGAGTACCTTTCGCTGAGTGGTTTGATTCCTTCAAAGATACAAACACTCAAGCCAAGATTCGATCTAGGCTAAATCGGGTTGTTACTGGTAATTTGGGAGACTATCGTTCAGTTGGAGAAGGAGTTTGCGAACTCAGAATAGACTATAGCCCTGGTTTCCGAATCTATTTTGGGCAAGTTGGAACAACAATTGTGCTTCTCCTCTGCGGTGGAGATAAAAGCACTCAAAACCGAGATATCCTCCAAGCAAAAGAATACTGGACAGATTACAACAGGATTTAAAACAATGGCTAAAAGTATTCCAGATCATCCGTTTTTGATTGAATCTCTGAGAAAAAACCCGGCATTGTCAGCCGCCTATATAACGGCGACTATAGAGGAAATCGACCCGGAACCTGAATTGCTGAAACTTGCTCTGGGCGATGTAGCAGAAGCTTTGGGTCTACCAAAAATGACTCCAGAACAATATGAATTGCACTTAAAAAAACTGGATGAATTGCTGTCGCAGCAAGGAAGTGATGCGATTGACAATCTGGGAACTTGGCTGAATGCTTTGGGATTGAAACTAACAGTTGCTGTTTGTACTGATACAGAGGATAATACTGCAAATGCTGAAACGCGATCGCAAATAACTGTTTAACTTGATATACAAAATGCCTAATTTTCGATATTCATCCTTAATTAATGCCACCGTTGAAGCAGTCTGGAACTTTCACGAAAGGCCGGACATTCTGCAACTTTTGACTCCGCATTGGCAACCGATTCAAGATAAGACGAGGAGCGACATACTATAATACAATTATGCCTGAAGTCCAACCGAAAGAAATTCAGCGTTATACTACGCCAGACAACAGAGTGCCTTTCGAGGAATGGTTTAATGTTCTCCGAGATGGCAAAGCTAAAGCTAGAATTAGGTTGAGATTAGACAGAGTTCAACTCGGCAATCTCGGAGATTATCGATTTGTTGGAGAAGGAGTCTATGAATTAAAAATAGATTATGGCCCTGGATACCGAATCTATTTCGGACAAGTCGGCACAACTATTATCCTGCTTTTAATAGGCGGGGATAAAAGCACTCAAGGCCGAGACATACAGCAAGCTATCAAATACTGGACTGATTACAGGAGTGAAGATAATGCCTAAAAGTTTACCTTACCATCCCTCACTAATACAATCTCTCAAAAACCCCATAGATTCTGCTATGTATCTAGAGGCTTTTTTTGAAGAAGAAAACCCCGAGGCAGAACTGCTAAAAATGGTACTTAACAATGTAGCAGAAGCTCTCGGTCAACCACAAATGACTCCTGAACAATATGAATTGCACTTAAAAAAACTGGATGAATTGCTATCGCAGCAAGGAAGTGATGCGATTTATAATCTGGGAACTTGGCTGAATGCTTTGGGATTGAAACTAACAGTTGCTGTTTGTACTGATACAGAGGATAATACTGCAAATGCTGAAACGCGATCTGAAATAACTGTTTAACTTGATATACAAAATGCCTAATTTTCGATATTCATCCTTAATTAATGCCACCGTTGAAGCAGTCTGGAACTTTCACGAAAGGCCGGACATTCTGCAACTTTTGACTCCGCATTGGCAACCGGTTCAAGATAAGACGAGGAGCGACATAGTATAATACAATTATGGCAGAAGTCCAACGAGAGTGAAATTCAGCGTTATGTTGCCTCAGACGGTCAAGTGCCGTTTGATAACTGGTATGATTCGCTCCGAGATAGCAAAATTTCAACAATTATCAATAAAAGACTTAACCGAGTTATTTTGGGGAATTTGGGAGATTGTCAATCAGTTGGAAATGGAGTCTTTGAATTAAGGATAGACTATGGCCCTGGTTTCAGAATCTATTTTGGGCAAGTAGGAACAACAATTATACTTCTTCTGTGCGGAGGAGATAAAAGCACTCAAGACCGAGACATTCGCCAAGCAATAGAATACTGGACAGATTATAGGAGTTAAAAAAATGCCTAAAAGTTTACCGTATCATGACTTTTTGATGGCACGGCTAAAAAACCCCGGTTATGCGGCAGTCTATCTCGAAACTCATTTTGAATTAGATGAAGGCGAAGAACCTGACGAAGCATTGCTGAAACGAGCTCTGGGCGATGTAGCTGAAGCTCTAGGTCAACCAAAAATGACTCCAGAACAATATGAATTGCACTTAAAAAAACTGGATGAATTGTTGTCACAGCAAGGAAGTGATGCGATTTATAATCTGGGGAGTTGGCTGAATGCTTTGGGATTGAAACTAACAGTTGCTGTTTGTACTGATACAGAGGATAATACTGCAAATGCTGAAACGCGATCGCAAATAACTGTTTAACTTAATCTAGAAAATGCCCCATTTTAAATATTCATCCTTAATTAATGCTACCGTTGAAGCTGTCTGGAACTTTCACGAAAGGCCGGACATTCTGCAACTTTTGACTCCGCCTTGGCAACCGGTGAAAATCATTCGCCGCGAAGGGGGACTCGATGTGGGTGCTGTATCAGAATTTCGCCTGTTATTGGGGCCGATTCCTGTAAAATGGGTGGCGACTCACACTGAGTGCGAACAATATCGCTTGTTTGTTGATGAACAAACTGAGGGGCCGATGGCACGTTGGACTCACCGACACGAGTTTACCTCAGAAAATGGCAAGACTAGATTGACAGATGCGATCGCATTTTCGATACCGGGCGGCCCAATTGTCGATTTGTTGTTAGGTTGGTGGGTGGAAATGCGGTTAACAGATATGTTTCGCTACCGCCACGAAGTCACAAAAAGAGAGTGCGAGAAAGATGCAAACAACGGCTGAATATTACTGTGCTTTCTGCGGCGAACCGAGTACAACTTTTGTTGATATCAGCGGTGGTATGGAACAATCTTATATCGAAGATTGTCAGGTTTGCTGTCGCCCGAATGTTCTGTATGTCAGAATAGATGAAGATACCCTGGATATTGAAATAGATACTGACTATCAAGAATAAGTGACTATCCAAATGTATGAATTGCCTGTGATGCTGACTTGGTAGAGTTCATAAATTTTGAAGCTGCTGCTTCTACGAAAGCCTGAAAAATTCGAGCGTTGAACGAACAGTTGGGCGACATTTCCGGATGCCATTGAATTGCTATCATCCAAGGGTGATAGCAATGTTCCATTGCTTCTACCAAAGTGTCAGGTGCATTGGCTACTATTCGCCAATCGGATGTTACCTTCCGCACTGCTTGATGATGCCAGGAAACAACTGTTGTTGAAGTTTTTCCCATAATTTTTGCTAGCCGACTGGTTGGCTCAATTTCAATGGTATGCTCGATCGCACGCGGGGGAATTCCCGATCCGTGATTAACCTCATCTCCGTAAGCATCCGGTACGTGAATCACCAAACTGCCGCCGCTGGCTACGTTCAGGATTTGCATTCCCCGGCAAATCCCCAACACAGGTATGTCAGCCTTCAAAGCTAGCTTTGCTAAGTTTAATTCAAAATTGTCGCGTTCTGCATTAACCGAGTAAACTGTGCGATCGACATAACCGCCATAAAGTTCTGGGTTGATATCTCCGCCGCCGGAAAAAATCAAACCATCTACTGCATCAAAAATACTAGCGGGATCTAATTGATTGGGCGGCAGTAAAATCGGAATGCCACCAGCCGCCTGAACTGCATCAATATAAGTTCCATTTAAGCGATATTCGCCTGCTGGACAGCGGTTGTATGTTGTGATGCCAACAATAGGAAATTTTTTCATTTGCTAGAGACTGGGAGATAATTATTTACATTAATACTCAGATTTGGCACTATTTGTAATCAGTGTGTCATGGGCGGGCTAGAAGCCCAACCCCTACTCCCCACAATAAAACTTACTTACTTATTGTGAAACAGCCATCTTGCCTGTTTCTTCTCTGATTACTTGTGATTGATTTCTACATTAAACTGAAAATTCCCTGCACTGCTGTCTAATTTGTAACAGTTTCAGTATTAATTTCCGGTAGGGGTTTGCGCGTGCACAGATAAGCCAGCGGCCCGAACAGCGGTACTAATGTTACTGCCCAAAATGCTATAGAACTCTGCATTCCTCGGCGCGCCATATCGTCTCCTAATAAGGCAGGAAATAGTAGGCAAAGCATACAAAAATCTAAACTCATTACATGGATAAAGCGGCTAGTCTGCCACTGCCCAATAAAATCAGACCAATCGCCTTTTGTCAAGCCAAAGGCAACTAAACCAACAGCAGCTAATGTTAAGAAAAATCCAGTAAAACGGGAGTCTAATATCTTTAAAAAGATATTTTTATGACCGGAAAATTCTGGATTCGGCTGGCGCAGGGCTAAATAAGGCAGCAAGGCAAATGCGCCGATGCCAAAGGATAAAACGCCAAATAACCATGCAGGTATTTTCTGGCCCCTGCCGTCAGCAAATAAGACGCAACTGTAGATGAGCGGCCAGACTCCCATGAGGTTGAATAACGCTACAATTAAAGGGTTGATGTCTGCTATTTTGCCTGTGGAAATATTGGTAATTAGTGTGATGGTTTTTTCTGGGCTGTCGGGTGGTGCAAATACAAAGGCGTAGGTGATAAATGCAATCCAAAGCAGCCCAAATCCAATTTTTCTGAACATAGTTAGTTTTTCTTACTTCTGATATTACTATAGCAAGCTTCAATGGTTTTTGAATAAGACTTTTTTTATTTACCGCAGAGGACGCTCTTGACGCAGAGGAAGAACGGAAAATATCTGAATGTATTGCTATTTGGTATTGCGGGTTTTGGGCAGATTGCTAAATTTTTGCATAAATTGGCGATCGATCCAATCTTTCCAATACCACAACAACCGTGATTCCCACATGAAATTGCCGCGAGATGCGATCGCCCTTTTATTCCCAGTACCAATTAAGCCTAAGTATTGTTCTTGCGGTGCAAAGGGTTTCAGCGGTTTTTCCAATAAAAACTGCTGCAAATTTTCAAACAGCGGTTTGCCCTGACGCACGGCAAACACGCCTGCTTTGGGACGGGGATAATTAACCATCGCAGCGATATCTCCTGCCGCAAATACGTTGGGGTGAGAGACGGATTGCAGGCAATCGTTGACTTGCATAAAGCCGTTTGAGTCGGCTGCTAAACCGGATTCTCTTATCCAATTGGCTGCCGATGCTTGTGTTACCCAAAAAATGCGATCGCACTCTAATTCTAAACCTGATTTACAGGAAATTTGGTAATCGGTAGGGAATGGAAGAGTGGTTTCCCTCTCAATTTTTTTTACAGCACAGACTTTTTCCTTTAAATGCAATTGAATACCGCGACTGATGAGAATTTCTTGAAGGCGGTGACGCACTCGATGGTTATGTGCAGACATTAATTCAGCACCGCTGTGAAACAAATGAATTTCTGATGATAAATTTTCTAAAGTTTCTTCCCTCTTCCTTCTTCCCTCTTCCTTCTTCCCTCTTCCTTCTTCCCTCTTCCTTCTTCCCTCTTCCTTCCCCAATCGAGATTGCATATTTAATGCTAATTCTACGCCGCCTGCACCGCCGCCAACAATAGCTATACGCAGCGGTTTTTGGGGATGGTTTTGCCTTTCGGAAATTAACTGATTCCAGCTAGCTAAAAACTCCGGTACGGGTTTAGCTGCAATTGCATATTCTGCAGCACCCGGTACAGATAAAGTCGCAGGAGTGCTGCCGATATCCACCGAAAGCACATCAAAATTAACCGGAGGGCAAGTTTGACAAATAACTAAATTTTTGTTAATGTCGATCGCGATCGCCCGATCGATTAATATTTGACATCCGGCCAATTCCGCGAGCGATCGCAAATCGATGTGACATTCATCATAATCGTAAAACCCGGCAACGTGTCCCGGCAGCATCCCCGAATAAGGCGCGTGCAGCACGTCGCTAATCAGAGTCAAACGCACTCCCGGCAGCGGTTTGATACCGAACATTTTTAATACTATAGCATGACTGTGACCGCCGCCAATTAACACTAAATGTTTCACAATTACAGATGTTCTATCGAGATATTCCAGCACCGATATTGTACAGCACTTGCACTCCTTGGGGCACAGAGTCCGGTAAGGATAGCTGGCAGTGCGTAATTAATGATTTCCCAGCAGTTAGACAGAATGCTGTCACTTACCCTCTGTCTCAGAGATTATACGGATCTCAGTTGCGATCGCATAACATCAATTCACCCATTTCAGTTAACCGATCCCACATTCAGCGCAAATGGCTGTAGACTGTAGAGCGAGCAAATTTTATCACCAAATTATGCCAGGGTGTGTTTCAATAGCTAACTCACCATTCAAAACTATGACATTACGCATCATTCCGCGCAGTTGGCAGCGATCGATTAAAACTCTTTTCCCGCTTCTGTTTGCCCTCTCATTCATTATAGTATTGCTGGCGAACAACTTCATTCCGGCGATCGCCCAGCAACCCCGCCAGGAAATTCGCGGCGTTTGGATGACGACAAACGACAAAGACATCCTCAGAGATCGTCGCAAATTAGGAGATGCTGTCAGCAAACTAAAACGGTTAAATTTTAACACAATCTATCCCGTTGTCTGGAATTCTGGCTATGCAATGTATCCCAGCGATGTAGCGCAGCAAAAAGACATTCAACCCTTTGTTTACAGAGGGTTAGAGGGACAAGATATGATCGGAGATTTGATAGCTCAAGCTCACCGCCAAGGCCTGCTAGTAATTCCTTGGTTTGAGTTTGGTTTCATGGCTCCTCCCACATCAGAATTAGCCTTAAATCATCCCGATTGGCTGACACAAAAACAGGACGGCAGCCAAACATCTATCGGTGCAGGTGGCGAAGTAGTTTGGCTCAATCCCTTTCATCCCGAAGTGCAGCAATTCATTACCCAACTCGTACTAGAAATCACCACTAAATATAACGCCGACGGCATTCAATTTGACGATCACATGAGTTTGCCGTCTGAATTTGGATACGATGAGTACACAGTTGCTTTGTATACCAAAGAAACCAAACAACCTCCGCCAAAAGATTTTCAAAACCCAGCATGGGTGCAGTGGCGAGCCAATAAAATCACCGCTTTTATGTCGCAGCTAAATCAAGCCGTAAAAGCAGTCAAACCCAATGCAATTTTCTCTATTTCTCCCAATTACTACGAGTTTGCTTACAAACATCACCTACAAGATTGGCGGGCTTGGGTGCGTTTGGATATTGCCGACGAGCTAATTGTGCAAGTCTACCGTTCCAATCTAGAATCATTTGTAGACAAGATTAACCGTCCAGAAATGCAAGAAGCGCAGCAAAAAATTCCCACCGGAGTTGGGATTATGACAGGTTTGAGAAATAACCCCGTACCGATTCAGCAAATTAAATCTCAGGTGCAAGCAGTCCAAGGATACGGCTTAGGTGTCGCTTTCTTCTACTACGAAAGCTTGTGGGAATATGCACCAGAACCTCTAGCAGTTCGACTTTCTCAATTTAGCGGTTTCTTCCCGTCTTCTGCATTCCGAACAGCGCTACAAATACCCAGACGCGCGGCGACTTTCCCTCCGCCTGCGCCACCAAAACCAGACCCCAAAGCTAAGCCAGAGGAACCTACCAAAAACAGCCCACCTTCGCCATCACCAACCACGTAAAAGAATTAAAGAGTCATCAGTCATTAGTAATTAGTTAGAAACCATTAATTCTGAGGGGGGAGTTTTACAACAATAAGGCTCTGAGGGGCGGGCTAGGAGCAACCGTTCACAAGAAAATCCACTCTTTGTGGAACAGGCCGGAAAGCCTGTTCCTAATAGAGGCGCAAGATGTCAGTTTAACCGGAGTTAATATAACAACCATCAATAAAAATGCAAACAAAGCAAAAAATTTTACTGCCAAAAATGGGCTGCGGCACTTGGGCCTGGGGCAACCGATTCCTCTGGGGCTACAATGAAAGTATGGACGACGAATTGCAAGCCGTTTTCAATCTTTGTGTTAGTAACGGCGTCACTTTATTCGATACCGGGGACTCTTACGGAACAGGGAAATTAAATGGACGTAGCGAACAGCTTTTGGGTCAGTTTTCTCAACACTATCAAGGTGCAAATAAAGAGAGTATTTGTATTGCGACAAAACTGGCTGCTTATCCTTGGAGACTGACGCGACAATCAATGATATCGGCTTGCAAAGCCTCTGCTGCGCGCCTCGGAAAAAATGTAGATTTGGTGCAAATGCACTGGTCTACAGCCAATTACGCTCCTTGGCAAGAGGGGGCTCTTTTAGACGGTTTGGCTGACCTTTATGAGCAAGGATTGGTCAAGGGAGTGGGCTTGTCTAATTACGGGCCGAAACGGCTGAAATGGGTGCATCAAAGATTTAGCGATCGCCAAATTCCTATTGTTACTTTACAAGTACAATATTCGCTACTTTCTACCTATCCGGTGACAGAACTAGGATTGAAAGATGTTTGCGATGAATTGGGGATAAAATTGATTGCTTACAGTCCTCTAGCCTTGGGGTTGCTGACGGGTAAATATTCCGAAAATGGATCTCTTCCTAAAGGTATTCGAGGTTTGGCGTGCAAGCAGCTACTTCCGGGAATGCGATCGCTTTTGGAGTGTTTGCGAGAAATAGCGGCATTCAGAAACAAGACTGTTTCGCAGGTAGCAATTAACTGGTGCATCTGCAAAGAAACTATTCCGATTCCGGGGGCGAAATCTGGGGCACAGGCGAGGGATAATATTGGTGCTTTGGGGTGGGAGTTAGACTCCGGGGAGATTGCCGAATTGGATAAGGCGGCGGCGAGTGTAGATAAGAAAATGGTGCAGAATATCTTTCAAACTCGGTAAAAAGACTCTCGCGTGGGGTGGGGGCGGGTTTATTTAAGCTGTCTGCATTCTTTAAATCTTTTGGTGAACCCGCCCCTACAGTTTTTTGACGGCGGGTGCAAGAGATCGGGTTAAATAGATATGATTGCTGTAGGGGCGGGTTTTACAAACTATCATTGCCTAAAATCAATAATCTCATAAACCCGCCCCCACCGGATGACACAATCTTTTATTGATTCGCACAAAACTTTTCCACGCAGCGCACAAACATTTCTACACCCATCCCCAGCGCAGTTTCATCAAAATCAAAACGCGGGTGATGGTGCGGGTAAGCCAAGTTTTTCTCTGGATTTGCCGAACCCAAAAAGAAATAGCAACCGGGAACTTCTTGCAAAAAGAACGACATATCCTCGCCGCCCATTGTTTGACATTCTGGAACGATTCCCGCCGGAGTTTCGACAACTGCTTCTGCCACGTCGCGCACCAATTCAGCTATTCTCGAATCATTAATAACTGGCGGATAAAGCGCACAATAATCTAATTGGTAATTTGCCCCGTGACTCTGACAAATTCCGGCAATTACTTGCTCGATTCGCTGTGCAAAATAACCTTGATATGCTGGATTGAAATAGCGCACCGTGCCAGCGATTTGAGCAGTATCGGCAATGACGTTGTGGGTGTCGCCTGCGTGGAATTTGCCGACAGTTACTACCGCTGAGTCGATCGGGTCAATGTTCCGCGCGACAATTGCCTGCAAAGCGCTGACAATTTGGGCTGTAACTACGATCGAGTCCACAGTCTGATGTGGCATTGCGCCGTGTCCACCTTTGCCAAAAATCGTGCAGTCAAAAACTTCCACAGCCGCCATCAAAGCGCCGCTGCGGACGCCTACAGTGCCCAAAGGTAGATTGTTCCACAAATGCAAGCCGACGATCGCATCAACATCAGGATTCTTCAAAACACCCGCCTCAATCATCGGTTTTGCGCCTCCTGGCCCTTCTTCGGCGGGCTGAAAGATAAATTTTACCTTACCCGAAAAGCTGTGTTTGTGCTTTGCCAGATAACAAACAGTACCAAGGGCGATCGCAATGTGGCCGTCGTGGCCGCAAGCGTGCATAATTCCATCATGCTGCGATCGATAATCCACCTCATTTTCTTCTTGAATAGGCAAAGCATCCATATCCGCGCGAATTGCCAAAACCCGCCCCGGTTTGCCGCTGTCTATAGTTGCGACAATACCAGTTTTAGCAATATTAGTTTCATGATCTATTCCCCACTCCTGCAACTTTTGCGAGACAAACTGCGCCGTTAAATTTTCATCAAAACTCAACTCCGGCTTTTGATGCAAAAGGCGACGCCATTCGACTAGCTGAGGCTGCAAATTTCTAATTTCCAGCCGCAACTGAGATAAATCGACAGAGGTTAAATTCGGTAAAGTAGAAACCATTTTTTATTCTCCTTATAGCAATTCTGAATGAATAATTTGTGAAACTCTCTCTTTTCTTTCTCTGTGCTCTCTGCGCTCTCTGCGGTTAAAATAAAATCTTAGTTTTTAACCACAGAGGCCGCAGAGTACGCTGAGGAAGAGAAGAATGAGAAAGAGAGGTGTTGAGAATAGGGTTATTTAGAAGTCTGAGGAACTAAATTAACCCCTGGCAGTAACTGTTCTAAATCTAAATCTGAAGCAATTTTAGCTAATTTAGCAAGGTCAGTCGGGTCATCTAAATGCGGCAAAATACCCAACACAGGTATTTGAGTCAGCGACTGGATCAAATCAACGGGCGCTAAATCGGCAATTTCTTGTTCAGAATAAGCTTTAATGCAATTGAGCACAATTCCTCTCAGCTTAAAACCAGTGTGTCTGGCGAGAGCCACATTCGCCACAGCTTGCCCGATCGCCCCCAACCTCACAGGTACTACCAAAACCCCCCTCAGCCGCCAATCCCTGGCAATATCGGCCACCGTCAGTTCCCGCGTTACAGGTGAGCCCAGCCCTCCCAAAGCTTCCACCAACACAAAATCCTTGCGCTCAGAGAGGCTTTGCCACGCCGTCCAGACCTTTTCGAGCTCGATACGTCTCCCCTCCCGTTCCGCAGCAATCGGCGGTGCTAGAGGCGCATCAAAGTGCAGCGGATTGAGTTCTTCGGGGGATTGGTCGAGGGAAAACAAACGGGTGTAGAGTTCGCGATCGCCCGTTCCCGTTTGCATGAGTTTCATAAGTCCCAAACTGCGATCGGGAAAATACATTTGCCAATAAGCAGCCAGAGCGCTGGTCAAAACAGTTTTGCCCGCGTCGGTATCAGTTCCAGTAATTAGCAGCGAGTTCATTGGCAAATAGCTAACAAGTAATTGGCATCAACCTCAGTCTAGGGGAATTTTGCCAGAAGTTTAGAGTTCTGGCGATGGTGCGGGTGTTGGTGCTGGTTCCGGTTCCGGCGCTGGTTCCGGTTCCGGTTCCGGCGACGGTGCGGGAGTTGGTTCCGGTTCCGGCGATGGTGCGGGTGTTGGGGCCGGTTCCGGCGATGGTGCGGGTGTTGGGGCCGGTTCCGGTGTTGGTGCGGGTGTTGGCGACGGCGCGGGAGTTGGTTTGGGTGCGGGAGTTGGTGCGGGCGCCGGTTTGGGCGCCGGTTTGGGCGCTGGAGCCGGCGCTGGCGTCGGTTTTGGTGTCGGAGTTGGCGCTGGGCTTGGTTCTGGGTTCGGTTCCGGCAAAGGTTCTGGGTTCGGTTCCGGCAAAGGTTCTGGGTTCGGTTCCGGCAAAGGTTCTGGGCTTGGTTCCGGCAAAGGTTCTGGGTTCGGTTCCGGCAAAGGTTCTGGGCTTGGTTCTGGCAAAGGTTCCGGGGTTGGGGTTGGCAAAGGTTGCGGGGTTGGGGTTGGCAAAGGTAGCGGGTTTGGTATCGGAGTTAGTGTCGGCGTGGGATTTATGAGTGCTGGCGCAGTCGGAGTGGGTTTGGGGCGCGAATTGTTGAGAAATGAGCCGACTAAAGCCCAGGAACCGAAGCCTGTCAAGATTACTAAGCCGGCCAGCAGTCCGATCGCAGCAATGGGATTGTCCCAAAAAGTGTCGCCAGCAGGCTCAATTAACGGGTCTGGCTGGTTTTTTTGCGGGTGGGAACTCTGGGCGACGGGCTCTGGCGGTCTGCCCACGGCCACCGTTGCGATTAGCGAAGGGTTTGTCGGTACCACTGCTGGCGGCGCGGGCGGTACAGTTGGCTGGCTAGGTTTAGGATTAGTTTGGGCGTCGAGTGCTTGGGCGACTTCGCTGACAGATTGATATCGATCGCCCGGAGACCGGCTCAACATCCGATTGAGCACCAAAGCCAAACCCGTGCTCACCTGCACTTGCTGCTGCCAATTCCACTGCAGCGTTGTTTGATCGAGCAATTCCTGCGGTTCTTTGCCTGTCAGCAGGACGATCGCCGTTACGGCTAAAGCGTAGAGGTCGCTGCTGGCTGTTGCCCGCCCGCTTTGCAACTGTTCCATCGGCGCGTAGCCGATTTTACCGACTGTTGTCGCGTGGGCTGTTCCTTCGGGAGACTGGACTTTGGTGGCGAGTTCCTTCACCACTCCAAAGTCAATCAGCACCGGCATTTGGTCGTTTTCGCGCCGAATTATATTTTCTGGGGAGATGTCGCGGTGGATGATGCCGCGGGCGTGGATGTGAGCGAGTACCGGCAGCATTTGCCGGATAAATACCAAGACTTCGGCTTCGGTGAAGCTGCGACCATTTGAAGTTCGATCGAGCATTAGTTCGCGGTAAGTCATCCCTTCCACGTAATCCTGCACTAAAAACAAACGCTGGTTCTCTTCAAATATTGCCCGAAACTGGGGAATTTGTGGGTGCCCAATTTGGTAAAGTATTGCCGCCTCTCTTTGAAACAATTCCTTCGATTTTTCCAAAACGTATGGCCCGCTTTGCACGGGAATCAATTCCTTCAGGGCGCAGCGTTCTTGAAACCGTCCCAAATCTTCTACTAAATAAGTCCGGCCAAATCCTCCTTGACCTAAAATATTCACCAAGCGGTAGCGGTTTTGTAGGAGAGTTCCAATAGCAATAGGTGGCTGCATAAGTTTAAGTAGAAACTGGTGAACGAACCTGACGGTCAACTGAGTACATTTAGACTGCAGGCTTCTTTTTCCTTTTTTTCAAAGGCTTTTTTGAGTGACGGAGTTCCCCCGCCACTTTCGTAATTCAATCCAATCTTCTTTATAAGTTTGGCTGAGTTTTCATCTCGATCCAAAGATTCTCCGCATTGACAAGAATGCCAGCGCTCGGATAATTCTTTCGGTACTTTGTTGAGGCAATTCCAGCAATGCCCAGAAGTGCCTTTCGGATCGACAAACAAAACGCTTTTGCCCAACTTCCAGGCGACATATTTTAGGACGCTAGCAAATTGCCCATGAGCAGCATCAAGCATGGATTTATTCAAACCGCTTTTAGCTGACTGACCGTTCGGCAAGTAAACCAAATTGCCATTCTCAACATTAGTCTTGGGCTGGGCACGTCTCGTTAAATTTTTGACACTCAAGTCTTCAACAACTAAAACTTCACACTTGCTAAATAACTCGTGTGCAGTTTTAAACTGAAAATCTAATCTCGCTCTAGCTACGAACTGATGGAGTTTGGAAACCTTGTCCTTGATAACTTTCCAAGGCTTAGAACCCTTGACTCTATTAGCTAACTTCGCTTGAACTTTTGCCAATTTCTGGGCCGAATTCCTCAAAAACCTAGGATTCTCAACTCTCTCGCCATTGGAAAGATAGACGTAATTAGTGATTCCCAGATCGATGCCAACAGTATTTTCGACCGTCGGTTGAATTTCTGCAACCGTTACGGGAACTGTTTTATCTTCTAGCGTCAGGGAGATATACCACCCATCAGCTTCTCTGATAACTGTTCCCGTCTTAACTGTGAACCTTGTTGGTATTGGACGGTGGAAAACCATAGGTACTTGACCTATTTTTGCGAGGTCAATACAAATCCTATTTTGCTCGTCCTGGACAATATCAAGATTGTCTAGTTGAGGATAAGTGAAAGATTTGTAGTAATGAAGCCCTTTGAATCTAGGCTTGCCTCTACGATTGCCGTTTTTGTCGGGCGTGGTGAAGTTTGAAAAGGAAGTTTCCACTCTGTTGACGACATCTTGCAAAACCTGAGAATCTAACAGTTTATAATCAGGAAATACCTTTTTTGTGTTTTTCAGGTCGGCAAGTTGTATCGTCTGCCACTGTACATATCCGCCTTCAATGTTTGATAAAACATTACCTTTTTTAGTTAAAGGATTGCCTGATTCATCCTTTTTTCTGCCGTCCCTAGTTTGCACTCTACTTAAGGGAATATTTTGATAAATTTCCTCAATAGGGACTATCGAAACAATCAATGGGCAGGCGTTGATAGGCGTTCTCGTGGCTTCCCACCACCTAAATCTTTCACCGAGTCGGTAGTTGTACTGCCGACGGCAGAGTTCTAAATGAGCCACAATAGTTGTTAGTTGGGCTTTTGTGGGTTTAAGGCGGTATTTGTACGTGAGTTGCATTTTTTAACTTCCTTTTTTCGACCTACCTTAATGTACCATTTCTTTGGATTTAATGTTGAGAAAGTACATCAAAATTAAAGGTACTCGCAATGTCTAATTGTCGGTTTCCGTACCTACACCCGACGAGCCTTTCATCACGCTCGGTAATTTATTTGGGGTACTTCGCGCAGCGCTCAGATGTGTCCCCTCTAAATACACGCCTGGGACTTCCCGGCTGGTAGTTAAAAAATAGACGATCGCTCACAGACTTAGTAATGCTAGGTCTTTAATGCTCTTGAGCATACTTCACTCTCTGTAGTCCCCAGTCCCGACCAAAGTTAGTATTTTACATTTTTTTGACATTCTTGGACGCCATGATGGTCAGAAACCGGGTTTTTTCACGAAAATACACAGGTTGCAACCCGCAGATCCGATCGAAAACCCGGTTTCTGCGTCAATATCTCAAGGGAGAAATGCACGATTTTTCGTAGAAACCGGGTTTTTTGGCCTTAGCCCTAATAAATTGTCGCCCCCCGGCCTAAGCCATATCTCTATAAAGCTTGAGATTATTTATGGGAGATGTCTACTGACTACTGACTACTGACTAAGCTTTGCTTTCACCATGTCTTGAATTCTGTTACCGTCTGCTTTGCCCTTAAGCTGCTGCATTGCCTTGCCCATCACCTTGCCCATATCTTTTGCAGAAGTAGCGCCAACCGACGCAATCACTTCGTCCACGACTTGACTCACCTCTTCGTCTGACATTTGCGCCGGCAAATACTCTTCAACAATTGCCAACTCCGCCTCCTCTTGTGCCACTAAATCTTCGCGGCCACCTTTGCGGTATTGTTCGATCGAATCGCGGCGCTGTTTGGCTATTTGCATCAAAATTTCCATTTCTTGAGCTTCTGTCAGCGTTTCTTGCCCGGAGGGACGGAGGCTGACTTCTTTTTCGAGAATAAATTTCTTGATGCCGCGAACTGTTTCCAAGCGAAGTTTGTCCTTGGACTTCATGGCTGCTTTGATTTCTGCGTCAATGCGTTCTCTTAAGCTCATCGATTTCTACCTTGCTTTGCCCGATATCAAAAATCTGAAGTATGCTTCCGATTCTTAACTTTTTTTAGAGTATTTTTCAAGTTTATTGCCTGTTGGTGGCCTTTTTATCGCATTGAACCCGGATGCCTTCGGCTTTCGACTGAATTTGGGGTGGCTGCGCTTGCAGCCTCAGCCCCAAATTGACTCACGCTAGAACTTTTAGACGCAGGGGCACAAGTGCGATCGTACTTCTGCCAGTACAGAGTTCGCTAGAACTCACATCTTGCACCATTCTCGCTTAACAGGCAAGATGCATGTTCCACAAAGAGTAGATTTTCTTGTGGAACAGGCATCTTGCCTGTTCCTAAAAAGCTTATTGACAATGGTGCAACATTTCAGCTAGAACCCACATTCCCCACCCTGGGGGTGTCACACAGCATAATTACGCAGAATGCCCTATCTTTACAGTAATAAATTATGCCCTTAAAAAGTAATTTATCCGTTAATGTACGGTATTCTAGTATAACTTATAGTTTTATTGCTGGATAAAAATAAGTAAAAACCGATTGTGACCGTTGAGTGTGCCGAAAGTGGGCTAGAAACAGGGTTTCTCGGACATATTTCTGCAAGTCCTATTCAATTCGCCTAACCTAACACTTGTGGCCGCCCCGAAAGTTAAATCTCTTAAAAAATTGGCTGAATATTTCTAGTTTCAGATGGTAAGATAGCGATGGAATAAACGTCCTGCAAGAGGCCTGCTGTGATCCGTTCTGCTACTTTACCGCTTCCGCTTCCCGAGCCGCCGGTTTCCGCTCATGACCGTCTGCGGCTGTTCTCCGGTTCTGCTAATATTCCCCTCGCCCAAGAGGTGGCTCGCTATCTGGGGATTGATTTGGGGCCGATGGTTCGCAAGCGGTTTGCTGATGGGGAACTCTACGTTCAAATTCAAGAATCAATTCGGGGTTGCGATGTTTACTTGATTCAGCCAACGTGCTGTCCGGTAAACGATCGCCTCATGGAATTGTTAATTATGATCGATGCTTGTCGCCGCGCTTCGGCTAGACAAATTACTGCTGTCATTCCCTATTACGGATATGCTAGGGCTGACCGCAAAACGGCCGGAAGAGAGTCGATTACTGCAAAATTAGTGGCTAATTTGATTACGGAAGCTGGGGCCGGTCGCATTTTGGCGATGGATTTGCACTCGGCTCAGATTCAAGGTTATTTTGACATTCCTTTCGATCACGTTTACGGTTCGCCGGTGCTTTTGGATTATCTGGCGAGCAAGCAATTGACGGATATTGTTGTGGTTTCGCCGGATGTTGGCGGAGTCGCTAGGGCGAGAGCTTTTGCCAAAAAGCTTGGTGATGCTCCCCTGGCAATTATTGACAAGCGCCGCCAAGCTCACAACGTGGCCGAAGTGATGAACCTCATCGGTGATGTCAGGGGCAAAACTGCTGTGTTGGTGGACGACATGATCGATACTGCAGGCACCATTTCTGAAGGTGCGAGATTGTTGCGCCGCGAGGGTGCGAGGCAGGTTTATGCTTGTGCTACTCATGCGGTGTTTTCGCCTCCGGCGATCGAGCGTTTGTCTAGCGGGGTTTTGGAAGAGGTAATTGTTACGAATACAATTCCTGTGCCGGAAGAAAACCGTTTTAAGCAGTTGACGGTGCTTTCGGTAGCGAATTTGCTCGGAGAAACTATTTGGCGGATTCACGAAGATAGTTCTGTTAGCAGTATGTTCCGCTAGACAGGAAAGGCGCTTTTTGAATGTTTGTTTTAGGGTGCGTTAACAAGAGTGTAACGCACCGTTTTTTTGCCCGATAGTGCGATCGTTTCCCGCTAGTAATCAGCCCCGGTGCATCTAAATTTTACTGTCAAGTCCCATCAAATTCTTGGGGAGTGGGCGTCCCGCCCGCCCGGAAAATACAATTTAGAGACCGCACAGCTTATCAAGTTCCTCGGTAAAATAACGGTTATAAGTTTGTAGTGAGGACTAAAATCCTCATAAAATTCGCTCGGACTTTAGTTCTCACTACGAACCAATGTGACGATCGCCGATCGATCGCACTTGGTACCACCGGAACAAGAGATGGTAAAATTCTATCTTGTTGTTGGAAGAGGGCGACTTTTTTATATTCTAGATAAGTCTCATCACAATAAGGAGCCAATAGGGAAAAATCATGAAACATTCACTTGTACGAACAGTGGCCGCACTGGCAGGTTCAGCAATTTTAACACTTGGCGCGATCGGTTCGGCTAAAGCATTTACTTTTGACGAAACCGAAATTAACCAAGACCGAGTAATTGTCATCGCCCAACCCCGCCCTTTCGGCGGCCACCAATTGCTAATTGTAGAACAAGTATCTGACAAGCGAAAATGCTGGAGCGAAAGCGGCTCTAATCCCGTGAAAGTCGATCCGTTATTAGTTACTTTTGATTTCACCGGTATTTGTGGCCGCGCAACAGACAGCAACGGCTTTTCAATTCGCATGGCCGGCACAGATTTAGCATTAAAATACACCCTGACTTTGGAAAGTGTTGATGGTAATGTTCTACTAATGGGAACCCCGGTAGATTACCAAGGTAAATCTGTGATTATAGGTCGCACAAATGGCGATCTTAACGAATTCATGAAAATTACTCTCGATCCTGCTTGGCGCTTGAGTAAAAGAGCTTATCAAGGCCGCACATTAGGTCACTTTTATTTCACTACCAATGAACCCGCACCGGGAGAAATTGGCAATACCGGAGGCAATACCGGAGGCAATACCGAAGCAATACCGCAGCCAATACCGCAGCCAATACCAATACCAATACCGCCGCCAATACCGCAGCCAATACCGCAGCCAATACCGCAGCCAATACCGCAGGAAATACCAATACCGTAAGCAATACTGGCTTTTCTACAACTCGGAGATAGCTACCCTTCCGAAATTAAAGAAGCTGTGGGCTTTGGGTTTGTAGCGCGGTTTTCTCAAAATAATACTTTGCGGCCGCAACTTGCTGTTACCAGAGAGCAATTGGTATCTTTAGTTTGGGAATCCTTGAAATGAATACAAGGTGCTAATATCACATTTCCTAGCCATATTTCTATCCGTCCGTATAGCGACGTTGATATTCCCGCTGGAGTGCCGGAAAAGTTCTATTTGCGCGGAACAACAAGATAGTTAACTACTATCAAGATGGAACTTTTAAACCTACCCAGTCAGTCAATCGCCTTGAATTGATGGGGGGCTGCCAAAAGTGGAGGAATTTGGTTTGTCGGCGGGAATGCAGCCGAATTTAGTTGCTAAAGAGCCGTCTAAAACTTTTTCAGACCTTCATAATTATTGGGCTGCTTCTATTATTACTCAAATGTCTTCTTATTGTTCTGTTGGGAGCATCTCAGTTTGGCATTTACAGTGCGAGCGTCCCCGCTCGCGTATTGTACAATACGCGAGCGGGGACGCTCGCACTACAATAAAAAAAATGCTTTTTACACAACTGAGATGCTCCCGTTCTGTTACTGCCGCTATTAACAAAATGGGCAATCAATTTGCTCCGAATGATTATGCAAAGCGCAATTACGCGGCGGCTACTTTACGGATGCTGAAATGCGTTAACGCTTAGTAGGGCGAATTAGATACCCGACAACTTTGGCGAAGTCGGGTATCTGACTATTCTATTTTTTTTAGCTTGACATTTTACGCTACACCGTAATCAGTATAGGGCCGTTTGTATGGGGGTTGCAATCCCAAAACAATATCCTCTCTCGGTACTCCCATTTCAACTAATTCCTCCGCAGGATTTTGATCTGTCAAATTTTGCTGGAGCCAGATTTTGCCATCTTTGATGTCAATGTGAATGATGGTTCGATAAATCCGGCTTAACTCTTGCCAGCCGACATTCATCCACTGATAATGATCTCGTTCTGTGTCTAAAATAAGTTGCACTTCGACTTCATCATCGGAAACATCATCTTCGGCATAGTGGCTTATTAATGTCTGAACATATTGACGATATTGAGCTAGTTTGTCCATTGCACAATCACCTCATTTCTGGGATGGTATACGATTAGCAACACCTGATACTGTTGTACCGCAGTTTGAGTAAACTCATACTGAAAAAATGTTCTATACACTTCAAATGGAACTGCCAAGTACAATTTGCGATCGGGTTCAACCGATGCCAAGGCAAGCCGATAACTGAGAAATTGCCCCAATGCAGCATAAAAGTCTGTAATCGCAGAGGAATTGAGAAAGCTTTTGATTTCGACTGCAATTTTCTCCCCACCTCGCTCCGCTGCGACAAGCCTTTCTGCTCCCAAATCGACCTGAAAGTTAACATTACCAAACTTGAACTTTAGTGGATCGGCAGTAATCACCCACTGTTCTTTTTGAAGGGCCCGTTTTACGGATTCGTGGAAAGTATCTTTGGCAGACACAAACAAATTCTCAGCGCGATTGCAAATAACTATTAATTATATCGAAATTACGGTATATTGTCAATCGGTACAATCCTAATTTTCTAAAGAGTTTTAATTTTTAAGTTAATCAGGACTTGAGTCCTCATCATATCGTTTACTTGGGTTTCTTCTTAGATGGCTTTTTAGGACTTTTCGGGACGGGGATTGTCTCTGATTCTTGCTGTGCGATGTCTGGGGTTACTTTACATAAGTCGTTCAAGGAAAGTTTTTGCTGGGATTCCAGTTCGTTTAGCAAGTTTGATGCAGTTTCTAATATTTGCTTTCCCTGTCGGACTTGAATAGTAGTTTTATTTTCGATCGCATCTAACAACACAAAAATCGAGACTGTTTGCCAAATCTCTAAATCGTCGCCGATGACATCGCAAGCAGAGACAATTTTGCCGTTTTGTGGGGCGTGAATTCCTAAGCCGGAAGCTTGAATTAACGGCTGGATTTCTGCTATACTTAAATCCGCCAGGTCAGTAATTTTATGTTCGAGCGATACTAAATCTGCTAAATCTGGCAAGTTGACCGATTCGGCCGCTAAAGCATCGAATTTAAAGGTAAGAGTTTGATTCAGCGGATCGGAAATGGCATAAAGTGATTGAATTTGCGATCGACTAACCGCACCTTTATCGAAAAAATCTCTACCTTGGGGGGCGATCGCAATTTGCCCATTTTCAGCCACCTGCAAGCTTTCCAAACTAACCAGAGTCGCCGCCGTAGTCTTGACAAAAATCTCGTCTAACCCCAGCAAATCCGCCAATTCCTTCAAAGTTGGCGCAGGTTCAAACTCAACGCCCGCCCGCAAAATGAACTCTTCCAACACGTTAAACTCGCGCGGTTCACTAATCGCCACCTCCAGCGGAGTTTGGCGGATTGCGAAGCGGAATTGACGCGCCGCCAACACTGACAAACCCGGATTTTGTTGCTCAATTTGTTCGGCTAGCGAACTTAAATTCGAGTCTATTTGTTTAGTTGAGGACGCTAGAGACATCTACAAAACCTCCGCAGTGACGCACCGTTTTTGAAACTTCCTGATACATTTTTCCCACAGTACCTGTTTGTTGGGTAAATAAATCGTGGCAGCCGACAACTACCAGCAATTCTTGAGCGCGGGAAAATGCCACATTCACCCGTTCCGGTTCCTTAGCAAATCCAATATCGCCCCTAACATTATTGCACACTGTGCTGACAATAATTACAGGTCTTTCCATGCCTTGAAATATGTCAACCGTACCAGTGCGGATGCTCAAAGCAGGGAATCTGTCGCCTTCGATTCTGTCTTTAATTGCATTTAATTGAGCAGCATAAAAAGTGATAATTCCGATTTCTTTCGGTGGTTCACCCTCGGCAAATTTGGGCTGCCAAGCTATCTCCATTTGTTCGCACAAACGCTCGATCGCATCAATCTCCTTGACATTCAACCGCGAAGTACCCTGTTTTTCCTCTTCAAATCCTTGTCCGATCGGCGTTTTCACCCACAGAATGTGATTATTTTCTTGAAGGATTCCACCTGCGAGGTTGTGGGCGCGCTTGGTGTCAGCTTCCTGAATGCCACAGTTGAGTTTTTGCTGGTAAAACTGATTGATTGCGCCCATAATTTGCGGGTGCATTCGGTATTGAGTTGTCAGCATCTTTTTGATGCTGTCGCTGGCAGTTTCAAACAATACTTTAAACAAAGATTCTTTGATGAAGCTAAGTTCGTCTCCGGTACAGCCGATGTCTTCGGCAATATCGTCGATCGTACTTTGATTAAACATCGGCGGCAATTGTCGGTGATCGCCCACTAATACTAACTTTCTGCCTTTCAAAGCGGGAATTAACAACTCTGGGGGAGTGCATTTACTAACTTCGTCAATGATGACTGCATCAAAGCTAGGAAAGTTTTTAGTAAAATCGAAACTAGCAGCTTGCACGCAAGTAATGCCGATCACGTTGGCATTGTCAATATAAATTTGCTTTAAATCGTTGCGGTCTTTTTCAGAGGGATTGCGGAGTTTTTGAATCCAATCTGTTACAAAGTTTTGAGAGCGATTTAGTGCTGTTTCTTCTTGTTCTAATTTCCGCTGCCAAGTTTTGAATAGACGCTTAATTTTGTTTAAAAAAGCTACGCTGAAGAATCCTGTATTCGGAACTTCTGGCTGGTATTGAGTCGGGATAGTTTGCCATGCTGACTCCCACCAATTTCTTTCAACAAGTAATGCTGCGGTTGGTTGCTGCTGTTGTAGTTGAGCGTTAATTTCGCTCAATTCTGTTTGAAGTTCGGCGAGTTGCTGCTGCGAAGTTGCAGCCGCAATTTGCAGCGGGGATAAATGCTCGTCAAGAGTGTTTTTGATTGTCTCCAAAACCCCAAAAGGGTCTAAGTCAGCAATTGATTTTTCAAGCTGAATCGCGCTTGCTTTCCAAGCCTCAACTTGCTTGACAAACTGCTGCGGTTGCTCCCAAATATTCGATTTTTGGGCGAGATATTGTTCGGCTAAAATTCGCAATTTTTCAGGTACATTTGGCTGTTGGACAATTGCTTGCAACAAATTAGTAACTTCGCTAATTTTTAAGTTAGCCTCTTGCTGCGCTGTTTCTACCTGAAGTTTAGCGGCGGCTATTTCCTGCTGGCTCAAGGTTTGACCGATTTTATCTAATAACTGTTGCTGTTTTATAAGCTGCTGTTCGGTTTCGGTTTTCAGGGGAACCACGCACTGACGGGCATTTGCGAGGATACTGTGCAGCAATTCTTTGACTAGGCGATCGAAGGTAGCCTGGATCTGATTTGGGTGCAATGATTCACTATAAAATTGTTGAATGCTACCTAAGAAAGTGCGAGCTTTTTCGATGATAAATTTGCGCTGACTTTGGCTGACTTGGGAGTAGCTGGCGAAGTCTTTGGCTAGTTGTTGCCACTGTGTACGATCGCCCGCAGAGAGCACGATCGGCGTTTGACTCAAATTTAGGTGCAGAAACTCGCTAAACCGGAACTGTTGCCCTTGTATGTCCTTAAAACCTGCGCTTTCTTCGTGGGATATCGCCTTTTGCAACCGATCCAAATCGGGCAAATTGATTTTGCATTTGGGCGGCACGATCGGCAATTTGAGCGATCGGGAAATTTTCAGCAATCCTGGCGGCAATCCTACCATATCATCCGTGAGCATTGCGCCCGTTTCCCAGCAAGTTTTCACGACTTCATAGAGCCCCGTATCTGCCGTCTCAATCCACTGTGCAACGGCGACGACAACGGCTGCAATTTCCGCTTTTCGCAGTTCCAAATTCTTGATTTTCTGTTCGAGATTTTGGCGGTGTGTCTGATTTTGCCGATCGCCCAATTCGAGTTGATTGACAGCCTCAGACATCTGCCGCGACACCCGCAACGACTCTGCAACCGCCGACATAGCGTGACAAATATCATCAGCGCGATCGAAAGCCGTCTTAAATTCCGATAGTTGCGCTGCTACAGTTTCCTGCAGCCAAACCGCAATCCCAAACGCACCACAACCAGGGCGATCGAAGCCTATTTGAATAGCATTGCTAGCGGCAATCCGAACATTTGCCATAAAGTTTTCTACTAAAACATTGCCTTCGGAATATGGTTTTAGTCGGGGCATAAACTCGGCCACTTCTGGAGATTCCCAGTTAACATTAGGCGCATCCAGCAGATTTTCTAACCCACTAACTAGAGGTTCAATCTCGCTTTTTTCGGTTAAAACCCGTTCATACTCTGCTGCTTGCTGGTTGCACTTTTCCTCAAGACTTGCTTTACTGTCGTGCAGGTGTTTTAGTTCATTAAAAAAATCTCTCTCTGCGGCACAGTAGGCGGTAAATCGATCTGAGTCTGCCACCAACTGCCGCAAAGATTTGACATTAGTCAGACGCTGCGAGAGCTTTTGTTCGCAGTCAGTCGCCGTATTTTGCAGCCAAGTGCCGATCGCATTTTCCTCCAAAAACGGCTGGCCTTCTTCCTGCACCTTATGAGCTTTTCCCTTCCGCAAAGCCCGAATCGCCGGATTGTGAACTAAGCGACTCAAAGCATTGTCTACAGCCAAATTTGCTTGCGAAGCAATTAGCGTTTTGCCACCCTGACGGGCAATTTGATAGCAAATCTCCGCAATCACAGTTGTTTTGCCCGTTCCCGGCGGCCCTTGAATCAAAATTAAATCCCGCGCCGAAAGCACCGTTTCTACGGCAGCAAGTTGATCCTCATTAGCATTGCGATTTAATAAGTTTTCCCGATCCAATTTAATCACTTTTTCGGGCATTCTCGCCTGAGAAGAGTCGAATAAAAACTCACTTAAATAAGGATTTTGAGCGCGCCCGTCTGTCAGCATTTTTAAAGCTTTTTTCTTGCGTTCGATCTGACTGATATCGCCCGCCGCCTCAAAATACAAGAATCCTTGTTTGGGCATTTGATATCTGCCGCCCGCCATGCGATATCCTAAATCAACATCTAACTTAATGCGTAATTTACCATGTTCAAAGTCAATTTCAGCGATGCTGCCTAATGTCTCTCCATCTCGGCTGCTTCTGCTTCCGGGCGGCGAATCAAACAGGATAATTTCTTCATTTCTGGCTTTTTTCAGCCTTTCGCGAAAGTCGCCCAATTCTAAGGGATTTTCCTCATAGCCGTCAAGAGTTGCGGAATTACGATCGATTTCAAAAGTGACGATTTTAAAGCCGGAACCGTAATTGTGTCCTCGGAAAGGTACACAAAATTGACGCGCTTCGGCGATGCGTTTTTCCACATTTAAAAAAGTATGCCAAACTTTTAGTTGTTCGGTAGTCGGTATGTGTCTATCGTCCCAAAATGGCATTTGTTGGACGCGGGCGATCGACTTTACAGGAATTGGCGATCTACTCTTAGCCAAAAGTCGCAACTGAACCGGCAAAGAATACCCATCTTTCCTCCCTCTGGGAACCGCCACCAAACCAGCATCCAACAGTTTTAAACCGCCAATTCCGTCTTCACAGCGTACAGTTGCTAACAACCGCAAAGTGCGATCGGCTTTTTGCAACAATTGAGGTAATTCAAAATCATCTCCATCCGTAGCAAGCAGCAATTCCCAGATTTCTTCTTCCGAAAATCTCTCATTTACCTTTTGGCGGCGCACGTAGAAAAGATTGTGGGATTTGCCAGCTATCTCCGACATCAGAATTTCCGCACGTTCTCGGCATTCCCAATCGCAATATTTCCCTAAAGCCGCTTCTCCTTCTATATCCCGAATAAACTTATTAATTGTGCGATCGCCACTAAATTTATATCCCCAATCTTCTGTTACTAAAGATGGCATACTTTGATTTTAGATTTTAGATTTTAGATTTTAGATTGGATTTAAGGGTGTTGCTGATTCACGGTAGGAATCAAATTTTCGCTTGATGTTACAAAACTAACCCGACTTGGCTTATAGCAATGCCGAAATCTGAATTCTTATTTGTATTCAGCAACGCCGGATTTAAGATTAGCACATTGGAACTTGTGCCGACAGAACCGCGACATCCCAAAAAAAATTAAGGTGTGCATTGCACACCCTACGACCATCGCAAATTACCGTACAGGCAATGGGCGATCGAATTAAACAGTTGAGAATCAAAAGGGCGAACGATGGGACTTGAACCCACGAATGGTGGTACCACAAACCACTGCCTTAACCACTTGGCTACGCTCGCCGTATCAGTTTTAACTATAGCATCATATCTCAGCACAAGTCTAGGGGTAAGGCAAAAATATTTTGAAATATTTCTGAGCGTCCCTGAACCGGACAGATCGATGGTGCCTCAAGTTCCAAGCACAGTAAGACTATAGCACAATTTTCGCTCCGCGCGATCGGCCTGTGCGATCGGCCTGTGCGATCGGCAATTATCTCGCCCCCAGCACTTATGCGGCGTGGGTTCGGCCGCTCTGGCAGCGTCCCGATTCGATCCAGCGCATTAAAATAGCCTTATATCCCGGACTGCATCAGTTGTCAACCCTGTCTCTTCTCTCTCTTCTCTCTCTTCTCTCTTCCCTCTTCCTTCGCGCCCTTCGCGTCTTCGCGGTTCGTTAAAAAAAGTCTTGTCCGCCATCTAAAATCTAAAATCTAAAATCTAAAATCGATATCAGTTGTCAACCCACTCTCTTCTCTCTCTTCTCTCTTGCCTCTTCCTTCGCGCCCTTCGCGTCTTCGCGGTTCGTTTAAAAAAAACTCTTCTCCGCAATCCAAAATCTAAAATCTAAAATCGATATGAGCTACTGTATCAACCCAGAATGTCAAAATCCTCAAAACTCCAACACCGCCAAATTTTGCTTAAACTGCGGCTTTAACCTGTTGCTGAGACAGCGATATCGCCCGATTGAACTTTTAGGTAGAGGCGGATTTGGTAAAACTTTCCTAGCAATTGATGAAGACATCCCATCTGTACCCCGCTGTGCTGTCAAGCAATTTTATTTTTACGACCGTGACCCCGAAATTTTCAACAAAGCCGTTGAATTATTTCGCCAAGAAGCCGTCCGTTTAGACGAGCTCGGAAAACACCCGCAAATCCCCACATTATTAGCCTGCTTTGAACAAGAAGGCCATATTTATTTAGTTCAAGAGTTTATAGAGGGAGCGACTCTTAAACAAGAATTAGACAATAGTGTATACGATGAAGAGCAAATTTGGCAAGTGCTGCAAGACTTATTGCCCGTGCTGCAATTTATCCACGACAAGCGTGTCATTCACCGCGACATCAAACCAGAAAATATTATCCGCCGCCAGTCAGACAACAAACTCGTATTGATCGATTTCGGCATAGCCAAACTGCTGACTGATTCAGCGATACTCCGTTCAGCAACGCTCATCGGCAGTCAAGATTATGTAGCTCCCGAACAAATGCGCGGCAAAGTATTTCCTGCTAGCGACCTTTATAGTTTAGGGGTTACTTGCGTTCGCCTAATGACGCAAGTTCCTCCCTTGGATATGTACGACTGCAACAACGAGCGCTGGTGGTGGCGCGAGTTTCTCCCCAAAGCCACGAGTATTAGCGACGAGTTAGGTGCAATTTTAGATAAATTGCTGCAAACTCGTCTCACTCAGCGGTACAGTTTTGCTACGGAAGTTTTGCAAGATATCACAGCAGCTTTAGATATTCGCCATCAACATTTGCTTGCGCCCAAAAAGCCGATCGCTCCTGCTCTTAATTATAGCGACAACTCAACCGATATCAGCGCGCTACAAACTGCTGATTCTCCGATTTTACCCACAAATGCCGTAGCCAATTCCGCAGAAACTTTTCCCTTATCTGTTACTTCAAATCTCGATCCAACCCTGATTTCGGCACGGGGAATTAATTATACCAAACTGCGAGATTTTTTGTCAAACAAAAAGTGGAAAGAAGCCGATCGCGAAACTTGGGGCTTGATGTGTCAATCTCTTTCCCAGCAACCGGGAACTCAGCTAGAAATTAGCCAAATTTACCAGCTACCGTGCGAAGATTTGCAAACAGTCGATCGCCTTTGGCTGCACTACAGTCAAGGTCGGTTTGGCTTCAGCGTCCAAAAACAAATTTACGAAAGCGTTAAGGGAGACTATATCAGATTTTGCGATCGGGTCAACTGGCAAACCTACAATTCTGCTACTACTTTAGGGCAGATTAAATTTAGTCAGCAAGCACCAATCGGACACCTCCCGTCTCGCAGTTGGGTTGGCGGCATTCAGTGGCTGCGACACCTCGATGCCCTGTCAGCAAAATTAACCGAGTGCGACAATAATGCAGCTTGTAAATTGTAGTATTTATACCGACTAACTAGCTAAAAATTTAACTTTAAACTCTACCTGAAAGCAGATAAATTTGTCGCGAGAGATGTATCCATCGACCGAGGCTCGGTGCGATCGATTGTCGCACAATGGATGCTGAAGGTGAACACAGCTACAAGTCTGCGATCCTGAGACTGTAACAACAGAATTAAAGAGAGGTATCAATCCATGTTTTTTCACAAAAAACAATTAATGGCTGCGGTGACTGTAGACGAAGCCAACCCCCGTTTTGCCCAATTGCTGCTAGAACAGTTTGGCGGAGCAACCGGAGAACTGACAGCAGCTCTGCAATACTGGGTGCAGTCCTTTCACTGTGAAGATGCAGGGATTAAGGATATGCTCCAAGATATTGCAATAGAAGAATTCAGCCACTTAGAAATGGTTGGTAAACTCATAGAAATGCACACCAAAAACTCTGACCAAACAGAAGCTTATAAAAGCACTTTGTTTGCCGTGCGCGGTGTAGGCCCGCACTTGTTGGATAGCCAAGGTCAAGCTTGGACGGGTGCTTATGTCAACGAAGGTGGCGATGTAGTGCGCGATTTACGCGCTAATATCGGTGCGGAAGCAGGAGCTCGCCAAACCTACGAAGAGTTGATTAAACTAGCACCGGATATGGGAACGAAAAAGACGTTGCAGTTTCTGCTGACTCGCGAAATTTCTCACACTCAGATGTTCATGAAAGCTCTGGAATCGCTGGGTAAACTCACCGATCCGATGTTCGGCAATATTCCGCCAGATTCCACGGTGGATCTCTACTTTAACTTGTCCACAAATGGCAAGGATGAACGCGGCCCTTGGAACTCGGAACCTACTTTCCAATACATTGCCGATCCCGCTCCAAAAGCTTAATTTGATAGTTGTGTAGGGTGTGTGGCTTAACAGATTTAAGCCCAGTGTTAAGTAAGTTGTAAGCCGCGCACCTTCTTTTTGAGGGTGCGCGGCTTAGAATATTTAAGCCCAGTGTTCAGTAATTTTAAAACCGCGCACCTTGGTTAAGTTGTTACAGGTGCGTGACTCGGAATCTTCGGGTTGAGTGTTGAGTAATTTTCAAGTCACGCACCCTACGGTGCTATAATTATTTGAATTTCCGATCGAACCTTAACATCCCATCTATATTGAAATTGCGATCGACCTATTTATTAGTATCTCACGGCAGCCGTGACCCCAGACCCCAACTAGCTTTGGAAAACCTAGGTCAACTGCTGTCTCAAAATTGGGCTGACTCGTTCCCCGCAGTAGCAACCGCCACCTTAGAACTCGGCCCCGCACCCCTGCACGAACAAATTTGCAGTTTTGGCGAACGTACCCTGTCCCTGGGACTGACAGAATTGCAAATACTGCCTGTATTTTTATTGCCGGGAGTTCACGTCGCCGAAGACATACCGGCAGAGGTGGAAATTGCCCAAAAAACTTTTGGTGACCAGCTAAAAATTGAATTGCGCCCCCATTTAGGTTCCCAGGAAGCAGGCTTAACAAAATTGGTAAAAAGTCAGATGCAAGAGGTGACTTTTCTCCCCAATCTGCTATTGCCAAAATGGATTTTATTATCTCACGGTAGCCGTCGCCCCGGAGGTAACTCAACAGTTGAGGAAATCGCCAGCAAACTCGGTGCGGTGACAGCTTATTGGTCGGTAAAGCCGAGTTTGTCAGAGCAAATTGAGAGTTTGGTTCGTGGTGGACAGCAGCAAATAGGAATTGTGCCATACTTCTTATTTAATGGAGGAATTACAGATGCGATCGCCAAAAATGTCGCACAGCTAAAGCAGCAATTTCCAGCGGCGGAACTTCATCTCGCAAATCCTCTAGGCGCAAGTGTAGAATTAGCAGACTTAATTGGGAATTTAATTCAAGAATGAACCGCAGAGGCACAGAAGAGGTAAAGGAAGAAAGAAAAATGTCTTTAGGAAAAGTGTATTTAGTAGGTGCGGGGCCCGGAGATCCGGGTTTGATGACCTTGAAGGGAAAAGCTTTGTTAGAGTGTGCGGATGTCGTGATTTACGACGCTTTAGTCAGCCCTCAAATTTTGGCAGCAATCAACCCCCAAGCTGAACGAATTGATGCCGGAAAACGCAAAGGCCGCCACTCGTTAATGCAGGATGAAACAACTCAGTTAATGATAGAAAAAGCTGGAGATAATGCGATCGTAGTTCGTCTCAAAGGCGGCGATCCGTTTATCTTCGGCCGCGGTGGCGAAGAAATGGAAGAGTTGGTAAAAGCTGGAGTGTCAGTAGAAGTCGTCCCCGGTGTAACTTCTGGGATTGCGGCCCCTGCTTATGCGGGAATTCCTTTAACACATCGATCGTACAGTTCCTCTGTCACCTTTGTCACCGGCCACGAATCAGCGGGAAAATATCGGCCGGAAGTAAATTGGCAGGCGATCGCCCGTGGCTCCGAAACCATTGTAGTATACATGGGAATCCACAATTTGCCTTACATTATCGGCCAGTTAACAGATGCAGGATTGAGTGCAGAAACGCCCATAGCCTTAGTGCGCTGGGGAACGCGGCCGGAACAAGAAGAATTGATCGGAACTTTGGGTACAATTGTAGAGCAAGTTGAGGCGATCGGATTTGCAGCACCTGCGATCGCAGTAATCGGAAATGTTGTCAATTTGCACTCGATATTATCGGGCTGTCGGCCCGTTTCTCAGACTGTAGAATAAGCGGGATAATAGGAGCGATTGCAAATTAGGGGCCGTCAAGTTAATCTAGAATTAGCATCTTGTTCGCATCCCTTTTTTGAGTACGTCACTACTCCCTGATTGTATACGAGCGCCAGGACATGATATTAAGGATCGCGAATTAAATAATTTACACAAGTTTGTGGGGAGTAGGGGTTGGGCGTCCCGCCCGCCCTTTCTGGACGGGCGGGACGCCCATCCCACAAGAACCATCACGCATTGTAAGTTATTTAATTCTCATTTCTAAGCAACAATCTGGAAGTCGCTGACTGTCAGGGATGGCGTACCGTCAAGCGTGGCAAATAGCGCACCCGTTCCTAAACCAACTTGTGCCCCATTCTGGTTGAAGAATAAGTGGCCCGTGGCGCGACTGTAAACAATTAATTCCTTGCTGGTTTCTACTTCTAAATCGCTATTTACAAAGCCAATATGAGCAGAAGTAATTGCTCCGAATGCAGTTTGACCTAAGATAATTTTGTCTGTACCGATGGTAAAATCAGTAATGCGATCGCTCCCAACATCAGCAGCATTAAAAGCACTGTTTGATTTAAACAGAAACCCATCTTGACCAGCACCACCAGTTAGAAAGTCATTGCCTGCATTCCCTGCAAGTTGGTCGTTGCCATCGCCACCCATCAGCGTATCATTGCCATCGCCACCGGAAACACTGTCATCACCTAAGCCACCATTAAATGTGTCGTCGCCACCGGACATATCAACAACTGAATTGGCGTAGGTTCCCAACAAGTTAATTACATCATTACCATCAGAATTTGAACTCGCAGCTTCATCGCCCTTGAGGCCGATGGAGAACCGAAAGTCGTTCATGGTGATAGTAATGCTGTCGTTACCGATGCCGCCGATAATTTTGTGGTCGGAACTCGGTGCATCGTCGGGATGGGTGTTGTTGTCCCAGGTTTCAGCAAAGGTGATGTTGATGCTGTCATTACCAACACCGCCTTGAACATCATTTACGCCGTCGGGGTCGGTAATGGTGTCGTCGCCCGTACCGCCGAAAATGCGATCGAGATTGCCTAAACCGCCGTTGATGAGGTCATTGCCGCCCTGGCCATCAATGAAATCATCCGCACCGTCGTCCTTGATGGTGTCGTTACCGTCCGCGCCCATCAGTGTATCTGGATCGGGAGTACCGCTGAGAATCAAAGGGGTAATCGGGGGGTTTGTATTAGCCGGATTGACGGTGAGGTTGACCTTAGCTGTTGCCGTACCTCCTTGACTGTCGCTGACTTGATATGTTAAATAGTCCGCGCCGTGGAAGTTAGGATTGGGGGTATAAAGGATGAAATCACCGATCGCCGCGCCCGGTATGCCATTTTTCACCAAAGCCTTACCATGAGACGGATTGGTGGCAATGCTGAGAGTCAGCGCATCGCCGTCTGCATCGCTGTCGTTGGACAAAACATCGATCGCAATCGCCGAGTCTTGATTGGTGATGGCACTATCTGCGATCGCGATCGGCGCCTGGTTGACCTGATTAACGGTGAGGTTAACAGTGGCTGTCGCTGTCCCCCCGTGACTGTCGTCAAGCTGATATGTAAAGCTGTCCTGACCCGTGAAGTCACCCTGGGGCTGGTAAGTAATGAAATCATCAGCCTTGTCAAACGTACCGTTATGGTTAATCTCAGCTTTCCCGCCGACTCCATTGGTCAAAACTGTAAAAGTTAGGGGATCGCCGTCTGGATCGCTGTCATTTGCTAAAACTGGGATATTGACAGCAGTGACTCGATCTGTGGTGGCGCTGTCATCGATCGCGATCGGCAATTTGTTGGCAAACTCGATCGTTACAGTAGCTTTCGCTATACCCCCGTGAGTGTCATCGATCTGATAAGTGAAGCTATCCGCCTCCCAGAAGTCACCGTGGTGCCGATAAGTGATGAAGTCATCAGCCTTGTCCAGCGTGCCGTTATAGTTGATTTCAGCTTTGCCGCCGACTCCGTTGGTCAAAACTGTCAAAATCAGAGGATCGCCGTCTGGATCGCTGTCATTTGCTAACACTGGAATATGGACAGCAGTGTCTCCGTGGCTGGTGGCGCGATCGTCGATCGCAACTGGCAATTTGTTGACGGCTTTAACTGTCACCTCAACCTTGGTAACAGCAGTACCTCCCTTACCGTCGTCGATTTGATAGAGAAACACATCCTGCCCGCTGAAGTTGGCATTGGGAGTGTAGGTGATGGAATCGTCTTGTGGATTGTCCGGCGTACCGTTGTTGTTGACTTCTGCTTTGCCGTTGTTTGAAGTCTTGAAAATGCTGAGGTTCAGGGGGTCGCCATCCGGTTCCCTGTCATTGGCGAGGACGTTAATCTCGATCGCACTGCCA